>NZ_JBEOVY010000332.1:0-8474 GCF_040295745.1 Saccharopolyspora sp. NPDC002686 | reverse complement strand
GCGGGCCAGGACGAGGTCGGCGCGCATCCCGTCGACGTCGAAAGACGCGCACAGCGCGGAGATCCGGCGGAGTTCGGAGTCCGGCAGCGCCACGTGCTCGACCCGGTCCCGCGCAGCGCGGATGCGCGCGGCCAGGGACGCGTCGGCGTCGGCCCACTTCGCGGCGAACCCGGCCGGGTCGGCTTCGAAGGCCAACCGGCGGCGCACCACTTCGGTGCGGGTCGCGACTTCCCGCGAGGCCGCGACGTGCACGGTGAGGCCGAACCGGTCGAGCAGCTGCGGCCGCAGCTCGCCCTCTTCCGGATTCATGGTCCCCACCAGCAAGAACGACGCCGCGTGCGAAACCGAGACGCCTTCCCGCTCGACGTGCGCGCGCCCCATCGCGGCGGCGTCCAGCAGCAGGTCGACCAGGTGGTCGTGCAGCAGGTTCACCTCGTCGACGTAGAGCACGCCGCGGTGCGCGGCGGCGAGCAGACCGGGCTGGAAAGCGCGGACGCCCTCGGTCAGCGCGCGTTCCAGGTCGAGCGAACCGATCAGGCGGTCTTCGGTGGCGCCGACCGGGAGCTCGACGAGCTGCGCCGGGCGCTGCACCGCGGTCGAGTCGTGCGGCCCGTCCGGGCACTGCGGGTCGGGGGCGCTCGGCGCGCACCCGAAGCGGCAGTCGGCGACCACGTCCAGCGCCGGCAGCAGCGATGCGAGCGCGCGCACCACGGTGGATTTCGCCGTGCCCTTCTCGCCGCGGACCAGCACCCCGCCGATGCGCGGGTGCACGGCGTTGAGCAGCAACGACAGCTGGAGGTCGTCGTGGCCGACGACGGCGGAGAAGGGGAAGCGCGGAGCGGCGGGCATGCCGGTGTTCCTTCCTCGGGGTGCGGACGCCCCGGTGGCGGGAACAAGGGATCGCAGTGTCCTGACTCCCGGATCACCGCGCCCCTCCGGCCTTCCCAGGTCTCCCCGGTGGCTCTCGGGGGAGGGCCGCTCCCCGGTCACAGTGGCGCCGACCGTGCCGGACTCGCACCGGCTTCCTGCCGCACCCCTTGCATTCGGATCATGGAGCATCGTCGCAGAACCGGGGCGGCGGACCAACCTTCCGCCGCCCCGTCGAGACCTGCGCCACTACCTCGATCCCGTCCGACTGGTTCGCCGGTCCAGGCGGGCGCTGAAGTTGCGCCACCCGCACCGCCGCGCAAAACGAGCCTGGAAAAGCTCAATGAAGCGCGGAGTGCAGCCCGTCGGTGATGAAGCGGTGGGCGTGCCGGGCGAGGTCCTCGTTGTCGTCCCAGAGGTTCCGCCACACCGCGAGGGTGTCCGACAGCGCCGGGTCCACCACCGCCGAGGAGAAGCTCTCGAAGGTGATCGGCCCGGTGTAGCCGATGTCCACCAGCGCGCGGAAGAACGCCGGGAAGTCGATCGTGCCCGACCCGAGGTAGCCGCGGTGGCTCTCCCCGACGTGCACGTACCCGAGCCGCTCTCCGGCCTCCTGCACCGGCCGAACGAAATCCGGCTCCTCGATGTTCATGTGGTACGTGTCGAGGTGGACGGTGACGTTGTCCGCGCCGACGTCGTCGAGGAATTCCAGCGCCTGCCGGGTGGTGTTGAGCAGGTTCGTCTCGTACCGGTTGAGGATCTCCAGGCCCAGCGCGATGCCGAGGTCGGCGGCCTGCGCCGCCAGGTCGCGGATCGCGGCGACGGCGTTGGCCCGTGCCTGCGGCGTGGCCGCCGCCGGGTACTTGCCGAGCGTCGAGTACAGGGCGCCGACCAGGTGCTTCGATCCGATCCGGTGCACCAGGTCGAGCGCGCCGCCGAGCTTGTCCCGCCCGCGCTGCACGACCGCCGGGTCGTCGTTGTTGACGTCGGCGTCGAAGGTCAGCCCGAGCGATGCCGAAGCCGCCAGCCCGTGCTCGTCGAGCAGCTGCCGCACCAGGTCGGTGTCGATCGCCGAGAAGTCCGTCGCGGTCAGCTCGATCAGGTCGTAGCCGGTCTCCTTCGCCTTGCCCAGCGCGAGCCGGGTCTCCTCCGGGCTCCAACCGCCGACCCACACCCCGGCGTGGATTCCGATCAGGTTCACTTGCCACTCCTCTCGAATCCCGCGAGCGCTCGCGCCCGCGGCTGCGGACGAAATCAGGCCCTGATCTGCTCAGCGGCCTGCGAGTTCGGCACCTTGAGCACCAGCGTGAGCAGTGCCGCGACCACGTAGAGCGCGGCGAAGACCCACATCACGCCGCCGACGCCGAACAGCGGCAGCGTGATCCCGACGATCGCCGGGCCGACAGCGGTGGCCAAGCCGGCACCGAGGTTCAACGCGGCCATCGCCGCGCCCCGCCGGTCGGGGGCCATGGTCGGCATCAGCGCGGACATCGGCACGAACCCGGCCAGCGTCGCGCCGTAGAGCACCGAGGTGATCAGCGCGGCGGCGTAGCTGTGCGTGGTCAGCGGCAGGTAGTGGAACAGCAGCGTGGTCACCGCGCAGCCGGCACCGCCCATCCAGCGCACCACCACCGCGAACCCGAAGCGGTCCCCGAGGATGCCGCTGACCAGGTTGAAGAAGATGTTGCTGACGAACATCACCGACGAGACCGTCAGCCACTGCGACAGCGTGAACCCGAGTTCGCGGGTGTAGAAGATCGGCATGAAGACGATGAACCCGTACTGCGGGATGCTGTTGATCATCCGCACCAGCATCCCGGCGGACATCCGCGGCCGCTGCCACAGGATCGTCAGCCCGGCCAGCAGGCTGTGCAGCGGTTTCTCGTCGACCGCCGACGTCGGCCGGTCCCCGTTCGGGTCGCGCACCAGCAGCATCAGCAGCGCGCCGGCGACGATCACCACCAGCCCGAGCCACAGGGTGCCCAGCTGGCCGATCAGCGGAATCGCGAGGTTGGCCAGCTGCGGGCCGAGCGCGGCGAACCCGGCGCTGTAGGCGAACCAGAACCACCCGGCCGCGGTGCCCAGCCGCCGGGTCTCGGTGCTCGCCGTGATCCACACCAGGAAGGCGTAGCCGAACAGCGGGTACCCGAACCCGCGGATCGCATAGCTGACCAGCAGCAGCGGGTAGTTGTGCGCCATGATCCCGCCGGCCACGAACAGCACGTGGAAGGCGATCCAGATCCCCGCGCCCAGGAACATCACCCGGCGCGGGCCCCAGATGTCCGACAGCGCCGCCGAGAACCAGTACGCGGCGGCCGCGGTGATGCCGTAGATGGTGAAGACCAGGGCGACGCGGCCTTCGCTGAAGCCCTGCTCCTCGACCAGGAACGCCGACAGGTACCCGGTTTCCACGCCGTCGCCGATCATGAAGACCAGCAGGCCGGCGAAGCCCCACTTCAACGTTGGTGGAATGCCGATCCGTTCCAGAAGCGGCGGTGCGGACATGGTTCTCCTCCTAGTGCACGGCGGTGTGCGCGAACCGGCGCGAACGCACGTGCAACCGGGATCGCGCCGATGGTTCGGCTGTCCCGGTGAGGTGGAAAGAAGAGCGCGAGCAGGTCAGGGATCGCTCGCGGATGAGGAAGCGCGCAGGCGCGCCACCTGGGCCAGGACAGGCTCAGGCGGCGTCGGGGCCGGTCCGGGACCGGCAGAAGGGATGCGCGCGGTTGACCCGGCCGCGAAGCGCCGGGTCCGGTGGGAGCGCGACGGGGCGCAGCGCGGCGAAAACGCCGACCGATGCGCCCATTCCGGCTCCTCCACGTCGTTGCTGAACGCGGTGGAGCGTGACACCCCGATCACGCGGGGTCAAGCTCGGAGTAGCGCCGATCACGCCCGGCGGCGCGGCTCGCGGCGCATGTCGACGTGCGGGATGCCGTCCTCGAGGTACTCGTCCCCGTCCTCGACGAAGCCGAAGGAGGCGTAGAAGTCCTTCGCGTAGACCTGGGCGGCGAGCACCGCGGGCGCGTGCTGAACCTCGGCGACGGCGGCGCGCATCAGCTTGCGGCCCAGCCCCATCCCGCGCGCGGACTTGGCGGTGCACACCCGGCCGATCCGGAACACGCCGTCGGGGTCTTCGAGCAGCCGCAGGTAACCCAGCACGTAACCGTCGGCGGAGTCGATCCAGAAGTGCCGGGTGGAGTCCTCCAGATCGCGACCGTCCAGCTCCGGGTAGGCGCATTCCTGCTCGACGACGAACACGTCGACGCGCAGGCGCAACATCCGGTAGAAGTCCTCGGCGTCCAGGTCCGCGGTGTAGGCGCGGTGGACGGCGGTCGCGAGCGGCTGCAGGGTCATCCCTACTTGGATATCACAACGGGGTCGCGAAACCCGCATTCACCTGCACCGGGAGTAGCCAACAACACTCTTCCCGGAACTCCGGCGTCTCGTTTCGCGGACCGGCGGAACCACCGCTCGGCCGGCACGGGCCGAGCGGCGGTCCGGCGGGTCAGAGCTGCGCGGCGAGCTCGTTCGCGTAGCTGGACAGGCGGGTGTAGACGCCCGGGGTGTTCGGGCGACCGCAGCCGGTGCCGTAGGAGACGACCCCGATCAGGCGGTTGTCCGCCACGATCGGGCCGCCCGAGTCCCCGGCGCAGGCATCCCGACCGCCTTCCGGGACTCCGGCGCAGAACATGCTGCGCGGGTCGTAGTTCGAGTAGGCGCTGCGGCACGCGTCGTCGGTCGTGATCGGGACGTCCACCGAGCGCAGGGTCGTCGACGGCGAGCCCTGCTCGCTGGTCTTGCCCCAGCCGTAGACGCGGCCGACCGTGCCGGGCCGGTAGTGCTCGGTGTCGCCCTGGTCGACCACCGGCAGCTGCTTCTGCGACATCGGCTCGCGCAGCGTCAGGACCGCCAGGTCGTCACCGGTGGTGTAGCCGCGGAAACCCGGGTGCACCCAGATCCGGTCCACCTCCGCGACCGCGCCGTCCTCGGCGGTCAGGTCGGTGCGGCCCGAGATCGCGCGCACCTGCTGCGGGTCGCGCTGACCGCCGGTGAGCGGTTCGACCGTGCAGTGCGCGGCCGTGACGACCTTGATCGGCGTCACCAGCGTGCCGCCGCAGAACTGCCGGCCGTACTCGTCGGTCAGGGCCACCGCCCACGGGGCCTCCGCCGTCGTGGCCTCGGAGCCACCGAGCACGCGCGCCTGCGGTTCTTCCGCCGCGCTCGCCGTCGCGGGGTTCGTTCCGGCCAGCGCCACCACTGCGCCGGTGATCACGAGCCGCAGCACTGCGGTTCCGGTCCTGCCACGCGCCACGTCGCGCCTCCCACTGTCGCGGATCTTGCCGACGGCACACCGTAGTCACCCGGATACCGGAACATCACGAGGCGCAACTCACACGGCACCAGGAAAATATTTCGTTAAGATGGATTACGCCGGGAAATTTTACTGAGCGCGTCGACGATGACAGCTGCTCATCCTTCCCCTGTCGACACGGATCCGAAGCGTCTCTGCGCACGGGTCCGTGAACTGTGCCTGACCAGGTGACAGATCCAACCCGATCAAGTGATCAGTGCTGTGCGCTGTCGCGAAGGAGGAACCGTGCTCGTGGACCTGACCCCGTTGCCCGCCTTCCTGGTGGCGAGCGTGGTGGTCGTGCTCACCCCCGGCGTCGACGTCTTCCTGCTGCTGCGGACCTCGCTGAACCGCGGCCGCCGGGCCGGCATGCTCGCGCTCGCCGGGATCCACACCGCGAGCATCCTGCAGGTGGCACTGGTGATCTCCGGGCTCGGCGCACTGATCACCAGCCGCCCCGCCGTGCTGTCCGCGTTGAAGTGGGTCGGCGCCGCCTACCTGGTCTACCTGGCCGCGATGATCCTGCGCGGGCTGTGGCTGACCAGGAAGGAGACCGCCGACGGCGCGCTCACCGGGCCGCCCGTCGACAACTCCAACCCCTACCTGCGCGGTCTGTTCAGCAACCTCACCAACCCGAAGATGCTGCTGTTCAGCCTCGCGTTCCTGCCGCAGTTCGTGGGTTCGGCCGCGCAGCCCGCGCTGCAGCTGGTGATGCTCGGCGTGGTCTTCCTGGTGCTGGCCCTGATCTGGGAGGCCTCGATGGTGCTCGGCGCCGCCAAGATCGCCGACCGGCTAAAGAACCCCCGCGTCGCGAAGTCGCTGGACATGATCAGCGCGGCGGCGTTCCTCACCATCTCGATCGGGCTGGTCGCCGGCTGACACCACCGCGCAGGTGACCAGCGCGAGGGCGACCAGCACCAGCAGCAGCACCCCCGCCGAGGCCACCGGGGCGAGCAGGCTGATCACGAACGGCGTGCAGAAGCCCAGGTAGGCGATGCACCAGAACACCGCGGTGAGCCGGGCCAGCGCGGCCGGTCCGGCGATCCGGCCGACCACGGTCAGGCAGAAGGTCACGCAGAACCCGTAACCGCCGCCCATCAGCAGGCAGGCCAGCAGCGCCAGCCACGGCAGCACCCACGTCACCGACACCGCGGCCAGCCCGAGCCCGGCCGCCAAGCCGAGGAGGCCGACGACGGCGGGAATCCGCTCGCCGCGCTGGGCGACCCGACGGGCGATCGGCTGCACGACGGCCCCGAAGCCCGGCGTGATCAGCGCGGTGATCCCGGCGTAGGCGATGTCGAAACCGTGCAGCTCGCTGGTCACCAAACCTGGCAAAGTCCCGAACGAGATCGTCGGCCCGACGAACACCCACGGCGCGACCGGCAGCACGAGCCGCCGGAACCGCCGATCCCGGAGCGCGCTGCCGAGTCCCCCGGACTCGGCCCCCGCGGAGCGCGTCTCCGGGCACGACAGCGCGAGCCCCGAACCGGCCGCCGACAGCAGGAGATGCGGCACGTACGCGATGACCAGCGGATGCGGACCCCACTGCGCGATCAGCGCGGACACCAGACCGCTGATGCTGAACCCCATTGACAGCATCACCCCGGCCCGGCGGGCGCCTGCGCCGTCCTCGACCGCGGTGCCGAACGGCGGGTGGGACAGCTCCCGGACCCAGGCACTGCCCGCGGCCAAGGCCGCGCCCGTGCTCAACCCGGTCAGCAGCCGGCCCACCGCCAGCCAGAACGCCCCGCCGACACCGATCATGAGCGCGACGGTCGCCACTGCGTTGACCAGGACCGCACCGAGAACGACGGGGCGCCGACCCCGGCGGTCTCCCAGCGGGCCGCCGAACAGCAGGCCCGGCAGCAGACCGGCCACGTAGAGCGCGAGCAGACCCGTCGTCGTCTGAGCCGACAGCCCCAGGTCGCGCTGGTAGGCGCCGAGCAGCGGCGAGAACTGGTTCGCTCCCCACCCCGCGGCGGTCAACAGGAACGCGGCGGACAACCACTTCTTCTGCACAGCAGTCGTTCTATGCCGCCGGGAACCGGCATCGCACCGGCCGTTCAGGTTTCGTGAACGCGGCAGTGATCTCCGCCTCTCGCGAGCTCAGCGGGCGCCAGAGCTTCCCGAGCTTCGTACGCTGCGGGTATGGACCTGCGTCGGTTGACGTCCTTCCTGGCGGTCGCGGAGGAAGGACATTTCGGCAAGGCCGCCGAGCGGCTGTTCCGGTCGCCCGCGTCCGTCACCGCGCACATCAAGCAGCTGGAGCGCGACCTCGGCGCCCAGCTCCTGGACCGCGCGCCCGTGCGCCTCACCCCGGCCGGCGAGCGGTTCGTCGGGCACGCGCGATCCCTGCTGGCCGCGCTGGACGCGGCGATCGAGGACGTGGCCGAGGCCCCGTCGGAGCGAACGCTCCGGGTAGGCGTCATGAGCAACGGCTCCGCCGAGCTGACGCCCGCTGCGGTGCAGGCGTTCCAGCGGGCCTGCCCCGAAGTCTCGGTCGAGTTCGTCGCGCTGGATTTCACCGAGCACGTCTCTGCGCTGGTGCAGCACCGGGTCGACGTGGCGTTCGTGCGCCCCGCCCCGGAGGACGAGCGGATCGCCGTGGACGTGGTGACCACCGAGCGGCGCATCATCGTCGTGCCCGCGTCGTGGGAGCTGGCCGACGCCCCGGCCGTGCGCCTGGACGACGTGCTCGAACTGCCCTTCATCAGCCTCCCCGAGCACACCCCGCGCCAGTTCAGCGACTACCTCTACTTCGCCGACGCCCTCGGCGGCCTGTCCCCGAACCGCAGCAGGTCCCACGCGGTGACGCCGCACGAGGTCCTGACCACCGCTGCCGCCGGCCGCGGCGCCGGATCGGCGCTGGAGTCCTTCCAGCGCTACTACCCGTGGCCGGGCACGGTCTGCATCCCGGTGATCGACGCACCGCCCGATCACAGCGTCCTGGCCACCCGCGCGGACGACCGCAACCCGGCGGTACGGAAATTCCGCTCCCTGACCACCAGCCTCGCCCGAGACCTGGGCCCCCGCCTGCGACTCGCGTGAGCGCGGCTCTCGATCTGATCTTTTGCCTTTGATGCGCCGCAGGCGCATAACCCACGCACGCAACCGGCACCGCCGCGGGTTCTCAGAGGCTTTCTCGCGAGGACAGCCCGTTTGCCGTGTATTGGTCATACATAAAAGCGGGATCCCGCAGCGAGAAAGCCTCTGAGGTTCCGCCACCCGCACCGCCACGCAAAACGAGCCTGGAAAC
>NZ_JBEOVY010000331.1:0-8508 GCF_040295745.1 Saccharopolyspora sp. NPDC002686 | reverse complement strand
GTCGGGGCGGGCGGTTCGTGGCTCGCGCTGAACGTCTTCGGCGGCTGCGGTCGATCAGCTGTTGGCGGCGGGGCGCTCGACGTCGGTGGCGACCCGCAGCGGAGTGCGCGCGCCGCCGCACTTGGCCAGCCACTCGGTGATGCGTGCGGCGATGCCCTGCTCGGTGAGGCCGAGCTCGGCCAGCACCTCGTCGCGCGAGGCGTGCTCCAGGAACTCGTTCGGCACCGCCAGGTCGCGCAGCGGGACGTCCAGCTCGGCGTCGCGCAGAGCAGCTGCCAGCGCCCAGCCGAAACCGCCGTGCCGACCGCAGTCCTCCAGGGTGACCACCAGCCGGTGCTGAGCGGCCAGCTCGACCACCTGCTCCGGGACCGGCACCACCCAGCGCGGGTCGACCACGGTGACGTCGATGCCCTGCGCCGCCAGCCGCTCGGCCGCCGCCACCGCGAGCTCGCCGAACGCGCCGACCGCCGCGAGCAGCACGTCGCCGTTGCCGCGCCGCAGCACGTCGACACCGCCGATGCGCTCGACCGCCGGGACCTCTTCGATCACCGCGCCCTTGGAGAAGCGCACCACGGTCGGTCCGTCGTCGACGGCGACCGCCTCGCGCAGCTCCTCGCGCAGCGTGACCGCATCGCGCGGCGCGGCGACCTGGATGCCGGGGATCAGGCCCAGGATCGACAGGTCCCACATGCCGTTGTGGCTGGCCCCGTCCTCGCCGGTGACCCCGGAGCGGTCGAGGGTGACCGTCACCGGCTGCTTGTGCAGCGCGACGTCCATCAGCAGCTGGTCGAACGCGCGGTTGAGGAAGGTCGAGTACACCGCGAACACCGGGTGCAGCCCGCCCATCGCCATGCCGGCCGCCGAGGTCATGCCGTGCTGCTCGGCGATGCCGACGTCGAAGCAGCGCTCCGGGTAGACCTCGCCGAACTTCTTCAGCCCGGTCGGGCCGAGCATCGCCGCGGTGATGGCCACCACGTCGGGCCGCTCCGCGCCGATCTTCACCAGCTCGTCGGCGTAGACGTCGGTCCAGCTCTTCGGGGCCGGCTTGGTCGGCAGCCCGGTCTCCGGGTCGATGACCTTGACCTGGTGCATCTGCTCGGCCTGGTCGTTCTCGGCCGGGGCGAAGCCGTTGCCCTTGCGGGTCACCGCGTGCACGATCACCGGGCCGCCGAAGGACTTGGCCATCTGCAGCGCGTGCTCCATCGCGCGGATGTCGTGGCCGTCCACCGGGCCCAGGTACTTGATGCCCAGGTCGGAGAACATCACCTGCGGGGCGATGGCGTCCTTGATGCCGCTCTTGGCCGCGTGCAGGCCGGTGTAGAGCGAACGACCCACCACGGGCAGGTTGCGCAGCGTGCGGCGACCGCTCTCGAGCGCCTTCTCGTAGCTCGGGTTCAGCCGCAGCGCGGCGAGGTGCTCGGCCAGGCCACCGATGGTCGGGGCGTAGGAGCGACCGTTGTCGTTGACCACGATCACCACCGGGCGCTCCTGGTCGGCGGCGATGTTGTTCAACGCCTCCCAGCACATCCCGCCGGTCAGCGCGCCGTCACCGACCACGGCCACGGCGTGCCGCTGCTCCCCGCTCTGCTGGAAGGCGCGCGCCATGCCGTCGGCGTAGGACAGCGCGGTCGAGGCGTGGCTGTTCTCCACGTGGTCGTGCTCGCTCTCGGCGCGCGACGGGTAGCCGGACAGGCCGTCCCGCTTGCGCAGCCGGTCGAAGCCGTCCTGCCGACCGGTGATGATCTTGTGCACGTAGGCCTGATGTCCGGTGTCGAACACGACCGCGTCGCGCGGCGAGTCGAACACCCGGTGCACGGCCAGGGTCAGTTCGACCGCCCCCAGGTTCGGCCCCAGGTGACCACCGGTCCGCGAAACCTTCGCGATCAGGAACTGCCTGATCTCCTCGGCCAGTTGCGCCAGCTCAGCGTGCTTAAGGCGCCTGACGTCGGCCGGATTGCGCACGGACCCCAGCAGCGTCACCACTCCACCTCACTCATAGTGCTGGTCGGGTTCATTCGCATGCCGGGCCCGGCTGGCTGCCTGGCTCCGCCGCGATACATGGTGCGCCCAGTCTACGGAGCGGGCTACCGACGGCCCGGCGCGGTGTGCACCCCGCCCGGCCGCCCGCGGTTGATCGCGGCTCCCCGCACCGGTACCGCCGAACGGCCGCTGCTGCCGGTGTCCGAACCATCGGCCGAGCCCCCCACGCCGGTCTGGAGATCGAACTCGCGAGCAGCGACTCCACCCATTCCAAGGCCTGCGGCGGCAGTCCGCACGTCGTCGCGGCGCCCGGAGCGCTGCACCACCCCAGCCGGACCGACGACGGTGCAGGTCAACGCTGTGCGAATCGTCACCTGCGCCCGCGTCGGAACGCTCAGCTCCAGGGGCGCCAGGCGGGGATCGGGGCGATGCCTGGACGCAGGTCACCCCAGGGCGGGCTGTGCGGCGGGAGCTGCTGGAGTTCGGCGAACTCCAAGCGGCTGCGCACCCGCAGCCAGGCGACGACGAAGTAGGCGCCGATCGCCAGCGCGGCGATGCCGACGATCCACAGCCCCGGGTCGGTCAGCGCTCGACCGAAGGCGGTGGCCAGCAGCATCGAGCCGAGCATCGCGGCCAGGAACCCCACCGGCGCCCGGAACGCCGGGTTCGCCAGCGCCTTCGGTCCGCCCCGGTAGGTCGTGGTGCGCGCGAAGACCCACTTGCGCAGCGCCTGCCACGCGGGCAGGTCCTGGGGTCCGGTTCGCAGCGACCAGGCGGCCGTGCCGCGGCGACGCACGATCGCCGCCACCAGCTTCGGGTCCTCGACCGGCAGCACCCACTGCTGCTTGCCCGCGACCAATCGCACCGCCGGGCCGCGGCGCAGGCGAACGCCGACGCCACCGGGCAGCGGCCACCAGGCCTCGTCGGCGTCGATCTCGCCGGGTTGGGCCAGTGCGAGCTCGGCCAGCGGCAGCGCGTGGTTCCCGGATCCACCGGGGACGTCGCGCACCAGCACCACCCGGTCCCGGCCGATCCGCAGCTGTGCGGATCCGGCGGGCAGGACGGTCTCCACGTCGAGTTCGGCCAGGTCCGAGGCGAGCGCGCTGCAACGCCGCTGCGCAACGCGCGCCACGAGCGGCGCAACGACCAGGACGACCAGCCCGAGCAGGCCGAGCGGTGCTGCGAAGGTCAGGTCGACCACCGCTTGCGGCACTGCGGCGAGCAACGCCCACCCCGCCCAACGGCGCGGAGTCCGCTGGTCCAGCACCCACCCCACCGCGGCGATCCCGATCCACACCGCTGCCCAGACCAGCGAGAACCCGGGCGCGGCCGCCGAACCGAGCAGCAGCCCCGACGCAGGCAGCACCACCACGCTCAAGGCGCCGAGCACCAGCGATGCGGCCCGGCGTCCAGGCACGAATTCCGGTGCGGCACTGGGTTTTCCGGGCACCGCAGAGACCTCGGTCCCCGACTCGGGAGGTGCGGGAAGCACCTCCGCCAGGTGTTCGCGATTCGTCATCTCGCCGTTCCCATCCTCGGATCGACCCACCCGCCCGGCGGCCACCAGGTTCGCAGTTTCAATTGAAACTGCGCTTTCAACGGAAACCGCGGAACTCCGGGGCCGGTTACCCGTCGACGGGTTCGAGGAGGGCGATGCACTCGATGTGGTGGGTCATCGGGAAGGCGTCGAAGGCCTGCAGGTCGCTCAGGCGGTAGCCGTGTTCGGCGTAGAGCGAGACGTCGCGGGCCAATGCCGCCGGGTCGCACGCGATGTGCACGATCCTGGACGGCTCTCGCGAGGCCACTGCGTCCACGACCGCACGACCGGCGCCCTTCCGGGGCGGGTCCAGGACCACGACGTCGGGCGCCGGCAGGTCCTCGTCGGTCAGCACGCGCTCCACCGTGCCCGCGCGGAACGCCACCTGCGGGAGGTCCCGGAGGTTCGCCACCGCGTCTTCCACCGCGCGCTTGGACGACTCCACCAGCAGCACCTCACCGGTCGGACCGGCCTGCTCGGCGAGCACCGCCGCGAACAGACCGACCCCGCCGTAGAGGTCCCAGGCCACACCGCCGGACGGCACTGCGGCCAGCTGCGCGACGGTCTCGCTGAAGACGTCCGGCGCGGCCTTGTGGACCTGCCAGAAGCCCTGCACCGACACGTCGAACGAACGACCCGCAGCGGACTCGTGCGCCACCTCGCCGCCCCGGACGCTGCGCGCCACCGGACGCGCGTGCCGCCGCTTCGGCTTGTGGTCCACCGCGGTCACGTGGACCTCGCCGCGGGAGTCCTCGACAGCGGTCAGCTCCGCACCCGGCCGCCAGCGGCGGTCGGTGACCTCCGCCATCGCGCCCTCCGCGGTGATCGGGCAGTCCTCCACCGGCACCACCCGGTGGCTGCGGTGCGCCCGGAAGCCGGCGTTGCCGCTGCGGTCCACGGCCAGCCGCGCGCGCGTGCGCCAGCGCAGCAGCCCGCCGGGCAGCTCGCGCACCTGAACCGGCCAGTCGAGCCCGGCGATCCGCTGTAGCTGCTCGGCGACCACCGCCGCCTTCAGCTCGCGCTGGGTCTCGCCCGAAGCGTGCTGCCAGTCGCAGCCACCGCACCGGTTGCGGCCGAGCGCCATGTCGGCCAGCGCGCACGGCGGGCTCACCCGGCCCGCGGCGGGGGTCAGCACCTCGACGGCGTCAGCGCGGCAGAAGCCCCCGCCGGCGTCCTCGGTGACCTCCACGACCACGACCTCGCCGGGCAGCGCGTGCCGGACGAACACCACCCGGCCCTCGTACCGCGCCACGCAGTGGCCGCCGTGCGCGACGGCACCGACCTCGACTTCGAGCCGCCTACCGGTCCAGTCCGGTTTTCCGGTCACCGCTTCCCTTCCCGTTGGCCCCCAGCCCGCGCCGCGTGGCGCCGGGCATCGAGGCCAGCTGCTGCTTCTTCTTCTGGCGGATGCGGTCGGAGGACTCCAGCTGCCACGGCACGCTGGTGACCATCACACCCGGCTGGAACAGCAGCCGGCTCTTGAGCCGCAGCGCGCTCTGGTTGTGCAGCAGCTGCTCCCACCAGTGCCCCACCACATACTCCGGGATGAACACCGTCACCACGTCGCGGGGGCTGTCCCGGCGGATCCGCTTGACGTACTCCAGCACCGGCCGGGTGATCTCCCGGTACGGCGATTCCAGCACCTTCAGCGGCACCGGCAGGTTCTCCGCGTGCCACTGGGCGGTCAGCGCCCGGGTGTCCTCGTCGTCGACGTTGACCGTCACGCCCTCCAGCACGTCGGGCCGGGTGGCGCGGGCGTAGCCGATGGCCCGCATCGTCGGCAGGTGCAGCTTGGAGACCAGGACCAGCGCGTGGTTGCGCGAGGGCAGCACCCCGTCGGTCTCCTGCCGCGTGAGCTCCTCGGCCACCCGGTCGTAGTGCCGGTGGATGGCGGTCATCAGCACGTAGATGGCGGCCATCGCGGCGATCGCGATCCAGGCGCCGTGGGTGAACTTGGTGATCAGCACGATCACCAGCACGCTGGCCGTCATCGCCAGGCCGAAGGTGTTGATCGCCTGCGCGCGCCGCATCTGGGACCGGGTCTGCGGGTCCTCCTCGGTGCGCAGCTTCCGGTTCCAGTGCCGGATCATGCCGCTCTGGCTGAGCACGAACGACACGAACACGCCGACGATGTAGAGCTGGATCAGCCGGGTGACCTCGGCCTGGAAGGCGAACACCAGGATGATCGCGCCGACGGCCAGGAACACGATGCCGTTGGAGAAGGCCAGCCGGTCCCCGCGGGTGTGCAGCTGCCGCGGCAGGAACCGGTCCTGCGCCAGGATCGACCCGAGCACCGGGAAACCGTTGAACGCGGTGTTGGCGGCCAGCACCAGGATGAGCCCGGTGAAGAACACCAGGTACCACACGCCCGGCGGGAAGCCGTGGAAGACGGCCCCGGCCAGCTGCGCGACCAGCGTCTTCTGCTGGTAGCCCTCGGGCGCGCCGGTCAACTGCGTCGCCGGGTCCTCGACGAACACGACACCGGTCACCCGGGCCATCCACAGCAACCCGAGCAGCATGATCACGGCGATGCTGCCCATCAGCGCCAGCGTGGTGGCCGCGTTGCGCGACTTCGGCTTGCGGAACGCCGGCACGCCGTTGCTGATCGCCTCCACACCCGTCAACGCCGCGCTGCCGGAGGAGAACGCCCGCAGCGCGACGAACGCGAACGCCACCCCGGCCATCTGGCTCTCGTCCGGAATCACCCCGAAACCGGCGCTCTCGGCGCGCAGCTCGGTGCCGAGCACGTAGGTCTGGAACAGGCCCCAGAGGATCATGCCGATGATCCCGATGATGAACGCGTAGGTCGGGATCGCGAACAGCGAACCGGACTCCCGGACACCGCGCAGGTTCATCGCGGTCAGCAGCACGATCGCGCCGACCGCGAACAGCACCTTGTGCTCGGCCACGAACGGGATCACCGAGCCGATGTTGGCCGCCGCCGAGGAGATCGAGACCGCGACGGTGAGGATGTAGTCGACCAGCAGCGCGCTGGCCACCACCAAGCCCCACCGGCGCCCGTGGTTGACGCTGGCGACCTCGTAGTCGCCGCCGCCCGAGGTGTAGACGCGCACGTTCTGCCGGTACGACGCGACCACCGTGATCATCACGATCGCCACCAGCAGCCCGATCCACGGGCTCATCGCGAACGCCGAAACACCCGCCACCGAGAGCACCAGCAGGATCTCTTCGGGGGCGTAGGCGACGCTGGACATGGCGTCGGAGGAGAACACCGGCAGCGCGATGCGCTTGGGCAGCAAGGTGTGCGCGAGGCGGTCGCTGCGGAAGGGTTGACCGACGATCAACCGTTTCGCTGCGGTTGCGAGCTTGGACACGGCACAGAGCGTAAGCGCAAACAGCGGCCAACTGGGTGGTTCTGCCGTCCGTTTTGCTAGCAGGTCACATCCCGGGGCCACCCCTGCCCACATCCGCACCTCACCCGGTACGGTGCACCAGCCCGGAACCGGCCGCCGTTCCCGCAGCCCGGATCCGCGGCGCGCCAGGTACCGTCAGCAGACGATCGCGAGATCGTCGCAACGCCAGCACATCCCCGCAGCGAGGAGACGAAGCTCGTGCACGTGGTGATCATGGGATGCGGCCGGGTCGGGGCGTCCCTGGCCGCCGCCCTGCAACGGCTCGATCACACCGTGGCCGTGGTCGACAAGGACCCCCAGTCGTTCCACCGACTGGGCAAGGACTTCCGAGGCCAGCAGGTCACCGGCAACGGCTTCGACCGGGACATCCTGGTCGAAGCGGGCATCGAGCGGGCAGCGGCCTTCGCAGCCGTGTCCAACGGGGACAACTCCAACATCGTTTCGGCCCGCGTCGCCCGCGAGACCTTCGGCGTGGAGCACGTGGTCGCCCGGATCTACGACCCCAAGCGCGCCGAGGTCTACCAGCGCCTCGGAATCCCCACCGTGGCCACCGTTCCGTGGACCACCGACCGGTTCCTGCGGATGCTGCTGCCCGAGGGCGTGGCCACCGCGTGGCGGGAGCCGTCCGGCACCGTCGCGGTCCTGCAGCTGCCGCTGCACGAGGACTGGGTCGGGCACCGGGTGTCCGAGGTGGAATCCGCCATCGGCGCGCGGGTCGCGTTCATCACGCGGTTCGGCAACGGTGTGCTCCCGGAGGCCAAGACCGTCATCCAAGCCGACGACGTGGTCTACGTGGCCGCGCTGTCGGGCACCGTCACCGACGTCACGGCGGCTGCCCGCCGCACACCCGAGGAGAGCGAGTAATGCGCATCGCGATCGCGGGCGCCGGCGCGGTCGGCCAGTCCATCGCGCGGGAGCTGCTCGAAGGCGACCACGAAGTCCTGCTCATCGAGCGCAGCGTGGCCAACTACCACCCGAGGAACATCCCGGACGCGGAGTGGATGCTGGCCGACGCCTGCGAGCTGGCCTCGCTGGAAGAAGCGGGGCTGGAGTCCTGCGACGTGGTCATCGCCGCCACCGGCGACGACAAGGTGAACCTGGTGGTCTCGCTGCTGTCGAAGACCGAGTTCGCGGTGCGCCGGGTCGTCGCCCGCGTCAACGACCCGCTCAACGAGTGGCTGTTCACCGAGGCCTGGGGCGTCGACGTCGCGGTGTCCACGCCCCGGATGCTGGCCGCGATGGTCGAGGAAGCGGTCAACGTCGGCGACCTGGTCCGGTTGATGACCCTGCGCCAGGGCCAGGCGAACCTGGTCGAGGTCACGCTGCCGGAGACCACGCCGCTGGCCGGGCGGCGGGTCCGCGAGCTGAAGCTGCCCGCGGACGCGGCGCTGGTGAGCATCCTGCGCGGCGGCCGGGTCATCGTGCCGCAGGCCGACGATCCGCTGGAGATCGGCGACGAACTGCTCTTCGTGGCCACCGCCGACGTCGAGCAGCAGATCCGAGCGATCATCCACGACAAGCAGGACTGACCGAAGACCACCCGATCGGGTGACATCTTCCGCAAATTCAATGGAAATCGGACGTCCGATTTCCATTGAATTTGCGGAACTCGTGCTA
>NZ_JBEOVY010000330.1:0-8510 GCF_040295745.1 Saccharopolyspora sp. NPDC002686 | reverse complement strand
GTGGACAACATGGTGATGCTGTGTGCTCACCATCACCGAACCATCCACACCCAGCACTGGAACATCGCCCTCCATGAGGGGCGTCCGGTGTTCACTCCACCGTCCAGTGTGGATCCGGATCAAACACCCCAACCCGGCGGGAAAGCTGATCCCGTCGTACACAAGCATGCCCTCGAACAACTCATCCCCACACCACGAACACCACCCGAGGACACGCGATAACCACCGGCGAACAGCCGGTGGGGCACCCTGCCCTGCCCTCAGCCTGAAACACCCCGCGCCTCGAGCGTGAGTTCTGGCCAGAACCGACACCGCTAGAACGCGAACGACGAAAAATCCGCCACGCACCGAACAGAACACAGCCGACACAAAGTCGGCAAGAACGTAACCGATGACCCTCTTGAACACGCCGCAGGCGACCTCGACCCGCCCCTGATCCCACAGCCAGAACCCACTACATCCCGCAAGCCCGCTGCCCGGCCCACAGTGAAAGGAAAGCCACCGGTGACACCCACCAACCCTCAACCCACCGTCCATCAGTCCCAGCCGCCTCGAGTCCGGCCCGATGGTGTCGAGATCCGGGGTCCGTTCCATACCGGGTCATCCCCGTGACATAAAGCCAAAACGGGGCTGGGGTCCGGATGTCAAGCCTGAAACCCCGCAGGGGCGGCCAAAGGCCGGGCTTGACATCCGGAGCACAGCCCCCACAATCCACCAACCACGGGGATGACCCCCACCAACAACCCAACAGACACAGGTAGAAAGCACCTTGAAAACTCAACAGCGAAAACAAGAACCAGCCGCAGAAGAGGGAAACAGACTCAAGAAGAACGAGCAGCACAGGTCCGCAACCCATCAACGAGCAAAGCCCGATCAAGACCCCGCCCGATGAAAACGACCTTGCTACGACGAGAGTCCCGCCCCCAAGGCTCAGCAGGACGAAGCTCGAACAACCGGTGAATCCCCTGCAGGACGAACCGCCGAGCATCCTCCCGAACAGCGAGAACGCCCTTGAGTCGGTAGAGGTCGTCACCGTGCTCAGCGGTGAACCGACCAAGCCACTCCCGAAGAGCGTCCTCGTCGAGATCCCCGTCGACAGCGCTGTCCAGCTCGATCCCGACGGAACTCACAGCAGGATCGTGGAAGTGCTCCTGCTCGTCCAGCCAAGCAGGATGCACGATCCGGTTGAAGGCGCCGACGCCGAGGATGTCGGTGAGATCGACCTTCGAGTAGTTGGAGGTGAAGATCTCGGCAGTGGCGTTGATCCCGCGTAGGCGTACTCGTAGGGCGTCGAGTTCGGATTCGGTGACCAGGTCGATCTTGTTGAGCACCAGGCGGTCAGCGAAGGCGATCTGGTCCACGGCTTGGTGGCCCACTCCGGCCCCGTCCAGGTGCTGGCCGATGTGCTTGGAGTCGACCAGGGTCACGATCGCGTCCAAGGCGAAGTGCTCGCTGATCTCCTCGTCCGCGTAGAAGGTCTGCGCGACGGGGTTGGGGTCGGCGAGGCCGGTCGTTTCGATCAGCACCCGGTCGATCTTGTCCTTGCGCTCGATCAGCTTGCGCAGGATGTCGATCAGGTCCGTGCGGGCCGTGCAGCAGATGCAGCAGCCGTTGGACATCTCGAAGAACTCCTCGTCGGAGCGCAGGACCAGCGCGTCGTCGATCGGGATCTCGCCGAACTCGTTCTCGATGACCGCGATGCGGTGCCCGTGTTCGGCGGTGAGGATGTGGTTGACCAGCGTTGTCTTTCCAGCGCCGAGGAAACCGGTCAGCACGGTCACGGGAATCTTGCTCATCGTCGTCCTCCATCGCTGCCCAGCAGTCGGCGGGCGTCGGTGCGTGCGGTTGCCGAGACCACGATCCGGTCACCGGCGAAGTCGGGGCTGCGCGTCGCGTCGAGCCCCATCCGGGATGTGGTTCCGCCCGGATCCGACGAAGGGTCCAGCGGCGATCCCGGAAGTCCGTCCACCACGAACAGATCGCGGTGCGGTTGGAAGTGCGTGGCCAACGCCCACAGCACTTCGGCGTCGGACGTGATGTCCACGTCGGTGTCCACGGCCACAGCCGTCTTCACGTACGGGTCCCAGCCGAGCAGGCCGAGCAGCACCTGGCGGGCCTGGCCCGGTCGAGATTCGCGCATGGCTACGTAGCAGTGGAAATGGGTGCCCGACGTCGGGTAGTGCACTGCGGTCACATCGGGGAAGCGGTCCTTGAGCTTCTCCGCCAACTCCGATTCCCGCGGTACCCGTGCGAGGTTCAGGTGGTCCGCGGTGTTCCCGCCCGCAACATCCACCAGCAGCGCGTCCTCACGGCGCAGGACCGTTTCGACCCGCAGCACGTTGTTCGTGGAGCGGTGCGACGAGTACCCGGAGAACTCGCCGAACGGTCCCTCCTCGGCGTTCTGCTGCGGGTCGATGGTGCCCTCCAGCACGAACTCCGCCCACGCCGGCACGCCGATGCCGTGTCGGGGAGTGCGCACCAGGTCCAGCGGTTCACCGAACAGGCCGCCGGCCACGGCGCGCTCGTCCACATCCGCGGGGACGCGGGCGGAGGCCGCGAGCATGAACAGCGGGTGGCCGCCGATGACCACCGCGACCGGCATCGGCTCCCCGCGCTCGGCGTACTTCGCCAACAGCCGCCACAGGTCACCGCGCGAATGCAAGCTCGTCGCCAGCTCGGTGGGGGAGTGCACCATGGCGCGGTGGTAGCTCAGGTTCCCCACCCCGGTGTCCGGATCCTCGGCGACCACGATGCCGCTCGTGATGTAGGGCGCCCGGTCGGACGCGAAGTGCTGGAACATCGGGACCGTCGCCAGGTCCACCACCTCGTCCGCCACCAACGGCGCGGAGTCGACGATGCGCGGTGCGAGCATCCGCGAAGCCCGGGACTGGTACGCCTCGTGCAGCCGTCCGGGCTCGGCGTCGAGGAACCGGGCTATTCGATGCCGGGCGGCGAAGACGTTGGTCACCACCGGTGAGGAAACGCCCTCGACCTCGTTGCACACCAGCATCTCGTCCCGGCCGCGTGCGATCAGCTCGTAGATCAGCCCGGTCACGCCCTCGGCGGACACCGGCTCGTCCACCACCAGGACGTCGTCCGGATGCGCGCGCCGGTACTCGGTGAAGAAAGTGTGCGCGTCCTGGCGCGGGGAAAGGTTCACCGGGCTGCTCCTAGTTCTCGATGGGCGCCTTGCCAGCGCAGGAAGAGGTCGTGTTCGATGCCGAACTGGTCCAAGACCTTGCCTGTGAGGTGCGCCAGCAGGTCGTCGACCGACTCGGGCCGGTGGTAGAAGGCAGGCACCGGGGGCAGCACCACCGCCCCGGCCTCGGTGACCGCTGTCATGTTGCGCAGGTGCACCAGGCTCAGCGGTGTTTCGCGGGTGACCAGCACCAGCCGTCGACGTTCTTTCAGGCAGACGTCGGCGGCGCGGGTCAGCAGGTCGTCGCTGTAGCCGTGCGCGATCCCGGCGAGCGTCTTCATCGAGCACGGCACCACGACCATCCCCGCGGTGCGGAACGAGCCCGAGGCGATGCTTCCGGCGATGTCGCCGCGCCGGTGGCAGACATCGGCGAGCGCGGCCACGTCGGCCGGCCGGAGCCCGGTCTCCAGCTCGATGGTGCGGTGCGCGGCGCGGGACATCACGAGGTGCGTCTCGACCCCGTCGATCTGCTGCAGGCTGGTCAGGAGGTGGATGGCGAGGTGCGGTGCGCTGGCTCCGGTCACGCCAACCACGAGTCGATCAACCATCTCGTTCCCTCCGCAGGTGGAACAGGGCATTGAGGACCACCGCCAGCACGGTGCCGGTGGCGACCCCGCTGTCCAGGAAGACCTGCGCGACGAACGGCAACTGGTGGTAGAGGTCCGGTGCACCGGTGGGCGCCAGGCCGACGCCGAGCGCGATCATCACGACCACGAGGTTCCCGGACCGGCTGAAGTCCACTTCGGACAGGAGCTCGATGCCGGAGACGGTCAGCGCGGCGAAGGTGACCACCGCGACCGCGCCGATCACCGGTTGCGGGATCGCTGCCACCAGTCGGCCGATCGGCTGCACCACGCCCAGCAGCACGAGGATCACACCGCCGACCGCGACCGGGTAGCGGCTGCGGACCTTGGTCAGCGCGATCAGCCCGATGTTCTGCCCGAACGTGGTGTAGGCGAAGCCGTTGAAGATCCCGCTGAGCGCGGTCAGCAACCCGTCCACCCGCAGCAGCCGGCTGATCTCGGCGGGCCCGACCTTCCGGCCCACCACCTGCCCGACGGCCAGCCCCTGGCCGGAGGCCTCCACGGTCAGCACCAGTACGACGATGAGGAACAGCAAGATCGACGGGAGGTCGAACTGCACCATCCCGTAGTGGAACGGTTCGGGCACGCCCAGCACCGGTCCCGAGCCGACGCGGGTCAGCGCGCCCATCCCGGCGATCCAGCCGACGATCGCGCCCACGACCAGCGCGAGCAGCAGCGAGAGCTGCCCCAGCAGTCCGCGCAGGAACCGGGAGAACACCACGACCAGCAGCACGGTGAACCCGGCGATCAGCAGGTTGCCCGGTGCGGCGTAGTCGGGGGCGCCCGGGTCCTTCCCGGTGATCAGCCGGAGGCCCACCGGGATCAGGGTGAGGCCGATCAGCGTGATCACGGTCCCGGTCACCACGGCGGGGAACAAGCGCATCAAGCTGCCGAAGAACGGTGCCAGCAGGACCCACAGCACGCCGCCGACCAGCAGCGAGCCGTACACGGTGGGCAGACCCTTGGACTGCCCGATGAGGATCATCGGCACGATCCCGTTCGACGCCGCGCCGACCACCAGCGGCATCCGGATGCCGAACTTCCACAGGCCCAGCGACTGGAGGATCGTGCCGATGCCGGCCAGCACGAGGTCGATGCAGACCAGGGTGGCGATCTCGTCCTGGCCGAGTCCGAGGGCGGAACCGACCACCATCGGCACCACCACGGCGCCCGCGTACATCACCAGCACGTGCTGCAGGCCCAGCAGGACCAGGTGGCCCCACGGCGGCCGGTCGTCCACTCCTGCGTCCGATGTGGACGGGATCTCGCGCACCATCTCGTCCACCTCTCAGGGAGTTCGCCGGTTGAGCACCAGGTTCAGCAGGAAGGCGGCGATGCCGCCGGCCGCGATACCGGAGGAGAGCACCGGTTGCAGGACACCGGGTAGGTTCGCGTAGAACTCGGGCGCGCCCACCGGCAGCAGGCCGAAACCGAAGGAGATGGCCACGATCAGGATGTTGCGCGGATTCCCGAGGTCCGCCTGGGCCATGATCTTCACGCCGACCGCGCCGACGGTGCCGAACATGACCACCCCGACTCCGCCCAGCACCGGTCCGGGCAGCGAGGCGACGACCGCGGCGAGCTTGGGCAGCAGGCCGATCACGACCAGCAGCGCCCCCGCGGTGGCGACCACGAACCGGCTGAGGACCCGGGTCATGCTCACCAGACCGACGTTCTCGCCGAAGGTGACGATGGTGAACGAGTTGAACACCCCGGCGACCGCGGTGCCGACCCCGTCGGCCCGCAGCGCGCGGGCGAGTTCCTCGCGGCCGACGTCGCGGCCCGCGATCTGCCCGATCGCCAGGGTGTCGCCGGTGGACTCCACCATGTTCACCAGCTGGATGATGATCATCGGCAGGATCGCGGCGATGGTGAACTCGGGGAGCCCGAACGCGAACGGGTGCACCGCGCCGAACCAGGATGCCTCGCCCACCGCGGAGAAGTCGGCCAGTCCGAGGGGCAGCGCCACGAGCGTGCCCAGGACGAGCGCGGTCAGGATCGCGAAGCGCGCGATGGCGGCCGGGGCGAAGGCTTCCAGCAGCACCACCAGCAGGATCGTGCCCAGCGCCATGAGCAGTCGGGTGGGGGAGGCGAAGTCGGCTGCGGCGGGGTCGGTTCCGGCGATGAGCTTCGAAGTCGAGGGCAGCAGCGAGAAGCCGATGATGGCGATGATGGTGCCGGTGACGATGGGCGGGAAGAACCGCATCAGCCGGCTGAACCACGGGGCGACGAGCCAGGTGAGCAGCCCGGCGACGATGGTGGCGCCGAACACCGCGGGCAGCCCGCCGTCCTTGCCGACCAGGATGGCGGGGGTGATGCCGGTGAACGTCGAGCCCATCACGATCGGCAGCCGGGCCCCGATGTTGAGCACGCCGAGCGCTTGGAGCAGCGTGGCGATGCCGCTGACGAGGACGTTCGCGGACACCAGCACGGCGATCTGCTCGGTGGGCAGTCCGATGCCGAGGCCGATCAGCAGCGGCACGGTGGCCATGCCGGAGTAGGCGACCAGCACGTGCTGCAGCCCGAGCGGCAGGAGTTGGCGCAGCGGTGGGGCGGTGTCGACTGCATCTGGTGGGGCGGTGCTGCGAGGTCTGGGGCGTAATCGCATGGCTCCTCCTCGGGCCTTAGCGCAGCAGGCGGGTCATACCGGCGCGGTGCACCAGGAGTTCGGCCCGTTCCCGGGCTTCCGCGGCGGCGGACGCTTCGTCGAGGCGCAGGCAGCGGCCATCGCGTTGGACGATCTCGCCGTCGACGACGGTGACGACGACGTCCGAGCCGCGTGCGGCGTAGACCAGCGTGCTCACGACGTCGTGCAGCGGTTGCAGGTGCGGGCGGTCGAGGTCGACGACGATCAGGTCTGCGAGTCGTCCGGGTTCCAGCACCCCGGCGTCGACTCCGGCGCAGCGCGCGCCGTCGCGGGTGGCCAGGTCGAGCGCGTCTTGTGCGCGCATCGCGGTGGGATCGAGGGTGGTCGACCGCTGGGCGAGGACGGACTGCTTCATGCACTCGAACAGGTCCTGCCGGTGCCCGCAGCTCGGTCCGTCGGTGCCCAGCCCGACCACGGCACCGCGTGTGCGCAGTTCAGCCAGCGGGAGCGTGCCCGATGCCAGGTAGGCGTTGGACGTCGGGTTGTGCACGACGCGCGCACCGGAGCCGGCGATCTGCTCCACCTCCGCGTCGTCGAGCCAGATCGCGTGCGCGAGGGTGGCCCGTTCGTCGAGCAGCCCGGCTTTCGAGAGCCATTGCACGGGCCGCGCCCGGTACGCGTCGAGGTAGCTCTTCGGGTCCGTGCGGCCCTCGCAGCAGTGCGCGTGCCAGCTGATGCCGAGTTCCCGCGCGAGTTCGATGCTGCGGCGCACGAGTTCCTGGTCCACGTAGGTCAGGTTCAGCGGTGCGGGCCAGACCTCGACTCGCGAGCCCGGTGGGCGGTGCTGCACCGCTTCGCGGGTGATGGCGAGTTCATCCGCGGCGGAATACCGGAACAGCGCGTCGGGTTGACCGCGTTTCGCGGCGATTTCGGTGCGCGGGCCGACGATTCCGCGCGCGATGGCCCCGCGCAGACCCGTTCGTTCGACGACGTCGGCGACCGCGAGGGTGGTGTCCAGATCTGTTGGTGCGTAGTGGTTGTCCACCACGGTCGTCGTCCCGTGCCGCAGTGCTTCGGCCGCGGCGAACCGCGCGGCGGCCACCGCGTCGGAGCTTTCCACCGCGATGGAGTACGGCCACATGAAGTCGCACAGCCACGGGACGATGGACAGTCCTTCGCCCAATCCCCGTGCCAGCGCTTGGTAGAGGTGGTTGTGACCGTCGACGAGACCGGGCAGCACTGCTTTCCCGGTGCAGTCCAGGACTTCTTTCCCCTGCCAGTCGGCCATTTCTTCCTGCGGACCGACAGCGGTGATCCGGTTGCCGGTGACGGCGACGGATCCTGGGCGGTGGATGGTGCGGTGTTCGTCGACGGTCAGCACCGTTGCGTCGGTGAGCAGCAGGTCGCAGAACTTCTCGTGCACGGCGGGCATGCACGCCTCACTTCCCAGGCCGATGGCAGCCCAATCGGTGCGGAGGGATTCGGATCGCCGAACGGAGGCCCACGGCGGGGAGGTCACCGGCGAGTGCGATGCGGATAACATGTAAAACTCGCCGAGCCTGTCGTGTCAACCGGCGAGCAGCCCTGAACCGGTTTCGCTGAACCCGCGCTCGGAGGCCGGCGGTGCAGCGGGGTCGAAAATTACATGCAACTTGTTGACAGCGGCCTCCGGCCGGTGTTGCACTCGATCGCGCCGCGGTTCGAGCGCGGCGACCCGTAGGTGCGGTGATTCGTGGCCGGGGTGCTACCGATAGGAGAGATCCCGTTGATCATCGACACGCATGTGCACCCGACGAACCTGGTAGACGAGGCGTGGCGGCACACCGGTGAGCCCTTCACCGGCGAGCGCACCCTCAAGATGATGGACGGTCCGATGTGGATCAACGGCAAGCCGCGCCGGGTCGACATCAGCTGCATCATGCCGCCGCCGGGCAACACCTCCTGGCGGGACGGCAACCGCGGCGGACGCGAGGGAATCCGGGACTACCAGGCCTACGTGACCTCCCTGGTGCAGCGCTACCCGGACCGGTTCGTCGGCAACTTCATCTACAACCCGCGGTTCGGCCCGGAGAACGGCGCCAAGGAGCTGGAGTTCCACGTCAAGGAACACGGCTACAAGATGCTCAAGCTGCACGCCAAC
>NZ_JBEOVY010000329.1:0-8513 GCF_040295745.1 Saccharopolyspora sp. NPDC002686 | reverse complement strand
GGCTGCTCGCCGAGCAGGCTCTGCTGGCGGGTCGAGATCACCGCGAGCCGCTCCTGCAGATCGTCCTGGGTGAGCTCGTGGACCTCGGCGGTCAGCAGCGCGCGGCTGTAGTCGGCGGTCTGCAGCAGCTCCGGCAGCGGGTCCGCGCCGTAGCAGCTCACCGCCTTCGCCGAGGTCTCCAGGCCGAGGTAGGTCTGCAGACCCGGCCGCTGCGCCGTGCTCGGGTACTGCTGCCACCAGCCGCGCTGCTTGGAGTCCTGCGCGAGGTCCACCAGCGAGGAGAGCTGTTCGGTGGTCACGCCGTAGAACTCGGCCATCAGCCGCACGTCGGAGGTGCGGACCGGTACCCGGCCGAGTTCGATCTGGCTGATCTTGCCCTGGGAGCAGTCCAGGTGGGCGGCGACTTCGCGGTGCGTGCGCCCCGCGGATTCGCGCAGCCGCCGCAGCTCGCTGCCCAGCCGTCGTCTGTGCACGGTCGGACTCTTACGCAACGCGCACCTCAGCGACCCCGGTTCGGAACGTTCTCACCCGAACGAGGATCGCACATGGCGATCAGCAGTAGCGAGTACTGAGACCGAGTATTAATACTTCGTCGGTCACAGCGGCGGCGAGCTGCGGAAACGCCTCAGCTGTTCGGCATCTTTCCGGTCACGATGAACACGACCCGGCGAGCCACCGACACCGCGTGGTCCGCGAAGCGCTCGTAGAACCGGCCGAGCAGCGTGACGTCCACCGCGGCGGCCACGCCGTGCGACCACTCCGGGCTCATCATCACGGTGAACAGGTGGCGGTGGAGGTCGTCCATCTCGTCGTCGTCCTCCTCCAGCCCGCGCGCGGCTTCCACGTCCTGGGTCTGGATGACCGTCCGCGCGCGCTCGGCGAGCTTGACCGCGATCCGGCCCATCTCGGCGAAGTACGGCTGCACGTCCGGCGGCAGCACCGCGTTCGGGTGGCGGCGGCGGGCGGTCTTGGCCACGTGCAGCGCCAGGTCGCCCATCCGCTCGAGGTCCTCGGCGGTGTGGATGGTGGAGATGACCGTCCGCAGGTCGCCGGCCACCGGCGCCTGGAGGGCGAGCAGCCCGAAGGCGTGCTCCTCCGCGCGCGCCCGCGCCTCGTCGACCTGCACGTCGTCCTCGATGACCTGTTCGGCCAACTCGAGGTCGGCCTCCAGGAGTGCCTTGGTGGCGCGCTCCATGGCGGCGCCGACCATGGCCGACATCGAAGCGAGTTCTTCGGCCTGCTCGCCGAGCTGTTCCTGGTAGACCTCACGCATGCAACCCAGAGTACTTCCAGGCGGGATCGCGAAGAATGCCCCGTGGTGAACCAGCGGTTAACACGAAGTGAGGAATCCCTGCTCGAGCAGGGGTTTCATGATCGTTCCGGGCGGGACCAGAACGGCTCGTGAGCACTTTGCGGCGTGATAGCACCACAAAGTGCTCACGAGCCGTGAGCGGGTTCTCAGCCGCAGAGGTCGGTTCCGGCGTTCACCGTGGACAGGCCGGTCGCGGGCGGCGGCTCCTCGCCGTCGCTCGGCTTCGCCGGGTGGAAGCTGGCACCGCCGCCGCTGGGCAGGTTCTGGGTGTTGGCCGCCTGCTGGGGCTGGGCGTCGGTGGTCACCGGCTGGTCGTCGAGGATGGACTGGAACAGCGCGCGGGTGTCGTCCTCGCGCAGGACCTCCATGCCCTCGTCGTTGGCGTAGCCGGTGGTGGGCACGGTGATGAAGGTGACCTTCTTCGGGTCCAGGCCCTGCAGCTGCTGGCCCAGGTCCATCAGCCGGTCGGCGCCGATGTTCTCGCCGAAGGTGTTGGCGCTGACCGCCTTGACGAAGTTGCTGAGCTTGCCCGGGTCGAGCAGCACCTGGCCGGACATCGTCTTGCGCAGCAGCGCGGACAGGAACATCTGCTGGCGCTGCATGCGGCCGTAGTCCGAGGTCGGGTCGCCCTGGACGTGCCGGGCGCGCACGTAGCTGAGCGCCTGCTCGCCGCTGATGGTGTGCTTGCCGGCCTCGGGGATCACGGTGCCGAGGGTGTCGTCGATGATCGGCTTCTCGGTGCAGACCTCGACGCCCTGCACCGCGTCCACCATGGACTTGAAGCCGTTGAAGTCGATGCCCAGGAAGCTGTCCACCCGCAGACCGGAGATCTGCTGGACGACCTTCGTGGTGCACAGCGGACCGCCCACGGCGTAAGCCTCGTTGAGCCGGACGTCCTGGCGGGCCGGCACCTGCTGACCGGTGTACTGGCCGGTCTTGGCGTCCCAGCGCTCGCACGCGGGCATGTCGACCTGCAGATCGCGCGGGAACGACACCAGGACCACGCGGCTCCGGTCGGCCGGGATGTGCGCGATCATCGTGGTGTCCGCGCGGGCGCCTGCGGACTCCTCCTCGGTGCCCACGCCGTCCTCGGGCCTGGCCCCGGCGCGGGTGTCCGAACCGACCAGCAGGAAGTTCTGGTCACCGGTCTGCTTGGCGACGTCCTTGATGGAGTCGGAGTTCGGGTCCAGCGCTGCGATGGACGACGGGCCCCAGAACGTGGTGGCGCCCCAGGCGAAGCCGAGCGTCAGGAAAACCGACAGCGAAGCGGCCACCGCGACCGCCATCACGATCAGGTTGGTGCGGCGCTTGCGCTGCTTCTTCTTCCACTCCATCCGGGACTGGCCGCCGCGGCCCTCCTCGTCGTGGAAGTCGAAGGGCATGTCGGTGCCGAGCTCGGGCTCCTTGCGCTTGCCGAGCAGCCACGAGAACTTCTTGCGGCGGGCCTCCTCCTCGGCGGCGATCTCGTCGTGGACCGCGGAGAAGCGGGCGAGCGTGGCGTCGATCTGCTTGATGTCCGCCTGCCGCTCCTCGCTCGACTCCTCGTCGGCTTCGAGGTCCTCGTCCAGGTCGTCGAACTCGTCGTCGTCGACCAGGTCGGAGAGGTCGTCCGGGGCCGCGACGATCGCGGTCTCCTCGGCGGCGTTCACCGGCGCGGCGGGCTTGCGCTTCGGCGGAGTGACCGGCTTGGCGAAGGTGGTCGCCTGCTCCTCGGGGTTGAGCCGCGAGACCACCGAGGTCGCCTCGGCCTTCGGCGGTGCCGGGGGCACCGGCGCGTGCTGGGTGGTGGCCTCGAGGTCCTCGTTCACCGGGGGCGGGACCGGGCGTTTCGGCGCGGGCTGGCGCATCCGGCGCGGCGGGCTGGCCGGTGCGCCGGACAGCGCCTGGCTGATCTGCGTGGCCTCGACGTCGTTGCGCGGGGGCTCGGCGGGCGTGCCGTTGACCGGTGGCTTGGCCGGAGCGGCGCCGCGCGGGGGTTCAGCGGGTGCGGCGCCGCGCGGGGGTTCGACGGGGGCGCCGTTGCGGGGGCCACCGTTGACCGGCGGTTCGTCCGGGCGTCCGCCGCGGGCGGCTGCGCCACCGGCGAAGGCGGCTGCGGCGCCACCCGCCGCCGGTCGGCGGCTGGGCGGAGGCGGGGTGTCCTGGCGTCGAGCAGGCGGCTGCGGGGGACGACCACCGGCGGGCGGAGTCCAGCCCGGAGGCGGTGTGCCGGGACGGTTCGGGGGAGCTTGGCGGCGCCGCGGTGCGGCGTCCGGGGGCCGCGAGGCCGGTTCGGACGCTTCGGGGGGAGCGGCCGGGCCGGGCTGCGGGGGACGGGTGTTGCGGGGCGGCTGGGGCTGCGGGGGCTCCGGTTCGGCCGCGCGCCGGTGGTTGGAGCCACCGGGGGCCTTGCCGTGCTTGGACAGCAGGTCTATGACTCGGGTACCGCCGGTGCCGTCTTCGCTGAGTGCGCGGCGGCGTCGACCGGTAGCGGCGGAGCCGTCGTCAGCATCGGCTTCCGGGCGGGAACGCCGGTGCCCGACCTCGCCATGCCGGGGGTCTTGCGGCACGCCTTTTCCCTCCCACCTTCGAAAATGCCAACGGTCTGCATGATGCCGACGCGCTCGATACCCCCCGACGTGTATCGGACGGCGCCTCCGAGATAGTACGGCCGATCGCCCGAACTGACGATAGGACCGACAATTTCTTCACAATCAGTGCACGATCGTACCTCGTGCCTCGTCTATTGCGGCCAACCGTGCTATGCCGGTTGACCGGCGCAAACACGGTTGATCACGCCGAGCGATGATGGCAGGTGCCGATCAGTAACTCGACGCCTTTCTCGGATGTGTTCCTCGTCGCTCGGCGGCGATTCCGGCCAAACGGACATCGGATCCCATCCGGTGGGCGACCGCGTTGCGCCCCGCCTGCTTCGCCGCGTAGAGCAGCGCGTCCGCGCTGATCAACTGCTGTTCGGCGGAGACCGGCGCGGGTCCGGCGGCGGTGTGCTCGTGCGCGACGCCGATGCTGACCGTCACCCGCAGCCCCGGGGCCATTTGCGACCACGGGAACCGCTCCACCAGCGAGCGGGCCGTCTCGCACACCGCCACCGCCTCGGCCGGGTCGACGTCGGGCAGCACGAGCACGAACTCCTCGCCGCCGTAGCGGGCGCAGAACGCCCCGCTGGGCAGCGACTTCTGCAGCAGGTCGACGACGCGTTGCAGCACCCGGTCGCCCAGCAGGTGCCCGTAGTTGTCGTTGACCTGCTTGAACCAGTCCAGGTCGACCAGCGCGACGGCGAGCCCGGCGTCGGTCCCGGCGTGCTCGGTGAGCAGGTCGGCCAGCCGTTCGTCCAGGTAGCGGCGGTTGTAGCTGGCGGTGAGGCTGTCGCGCAGGCTCTGCTCGCGGGCTTCGGCGTGCTCGCGGCGCAGCCGGTTGACCTCGTGCCGCAGCTGCTCCGGAACCCGCGGGACGCTGGATCGCGCGTCCAGCGCCGAGCGCAGGTGGTGGTAGGCCTGGCGCCACTGGCCGCGTGCGGCCAGCAGGCTCGCGATCGATTCGTGCAGCTCCGCCATCCCGGTCCCGTTGGCCAGGTCCTGGCGGGTGCGTCGGCCGGACGGCAGCAGGGGCACGTCGCTCTCGTGGAGGGGCTCCCGCCCCGCGAAACCGTTGCGCATGCCGGTCATCGCACTCACCTCCCGTCCGTGGTGTCTTCGGGTGTGACGGACATGTCGAGCTGGTCTGACCCGCTCGTCGCTCAGTTCGCTCAACCGGCTGACCCCCTGGCCTCGTCCGAATGCGAGCGCCGTTCGAATCCCCAACTGCCTGATGTGTACCGGGCGAGAGGTGGATGGGGAAGCGAATCCGAACGGACCCACCCGCTCGGACGAGCAGACGAGCACGTGAGTTCCACCACCGCATCGCAACTTAATCGGTGTCGCATCGGCGTGGCGTTACGGGCTCTTGATCTCGCAACGATGTTCCACGACTGGGTGGCCGACACGCCGAGACCTGTGGACAAGTCCGGATTCCTGTGGACAACTTCCGCGAATTCAATGGAAATCGGACCTCTGATTTCCATTGAATTTGCGTCAGGCACTGGGGCAGGGGGCGAAGGCGCGGAGCTGGCCGTCGAGCAGGACGAGGTGCATCGAGCCGATCTGGTGTCCGGTGGTGGTCCCCGCGGTTCGGGTGGTCACCTCGACGCCGATCACCCAGATCTCGCCGCGCGGCGCCAGACCATCGGGTGCGTAGCCGGGATCGGGGCGCAGCGTGGACATCGCCGGGTCCAGCTGGACGGTGGTGTCGCCGAGGTCGCAGGTCTGGTCGGTGAAGTCCGGGTGCTGCGTGCGGCGGAAGAACTCCTGCTGGGCGGCGGGTCCCGACCGGGCGGCGGCGTTGTTGTCCGCGAAGTACTGCTCGGCCAGCCCGACCGCGGCGGGTTCCGGCGGCGGCTGCGCGCAGCCCGCTGCGAGAACCGCCGCCGATGCGCCGACGAGAACGGCTGATCGGCAGCGGAATCGGCTGCGCGCAACGGATTTCGACACCTGGGCGCCCTCGTCCTTCGTCTTGCCGCCTACCCGGACCGCCACGCTGGAGGGGGCGTCAGCCGCCGCTGGAGTCGATCTCGGCCGCGGTGGGGACGGTGATGTCGTCCGGGTCGTCGAGCCAGCCCTCCGGCAGCACGACCTTGCCGGCCGAGCCCTGGCGGCCGCGCGGGCCCTCGGCGTCGATCGGGAACGGTGCGTCGTGCTCGAGCTGGGCCAGCAGGTCGTCGAGCTCGGCCAGGCTGGACACCATGCCGAACTGCCTGCGCAGGTCCGAGCCGACCGGGAAGCCGCGCAGGTACTGCGGCATGTGCTTGCGCAGGTCGCGGAGGCCCTTCTCCTCGCCCATGTGGTCGGCGAGCAGCACGGCGTGCCGCCTGAGGACCACGGCGACCTCGCCGAGCTTCGGCCCGGTCGGGATCGGCTCGCCGGCGAAGGCGGCCTGCAGGTCGCGGAACAGCCACGGGCGGCCCATGCAGCCGCGCCCGACCACGACGCCGTCGCAGCCGGTCTCCGACATCATCCGCAGGGCGTCGTCGGCGCTGAAGATGTCGCCGTTGCCGAGCACCGGGATGGTCTTGACGTGCTCCTTGAGCCGGGCGATCGCCGACCAGTCCGCGGTGCCCGAGTAGCGCTGGGCGGCGGTGCGACCGTGCAGCGCGACCGCCGCCGCGCCGTTCTCCTCGGCCAGCCGTCCCGCGTCGAGGTAGGTGATGTGGTCGTCGTCGATGCCGATGCGGAACTTCACCGTCACCGGGATCCCGGCCGGTTCGGCGGCGCGCACCGCGGCCTGCACGATCTCGGCGAACAGCCGCCGCTTGTACGGCAGCGCGGAACCCCCGCCCTTGCGGGTCACCTTCGGCACCGGGCAGCCGAAGTTCATGTCGACGTGGTCGGCGAGGTCCTCGTCGACGATCATCTGGACGGCCTTGCCCATGGTCACCGGGTCGACCCCGTAGAGCTGCATGGAGCGCGGGTGCTCGTCCGGGGCGAAGGTGATCATCTCGAGCGTCTTGGGGTGCCGTTCGACCAGCGCCCGGCTCGTGATCATCTCGCACACGTAGAGCCCGGCGCCGTACTCGCGGCACAGCCGGCGGAACGCGACGTTGGTGATCCCGGCCATCGGCGCGAGCACGACCGGCGGATCGACCTGGTGCGGTCCGATCTTCAAGGCGGGCTTGGACAAGGTGGCGGTCACCCCACCATTGTCACCGACGCCGGAAAAGACCTTCACCCACCGCAGGTGTGAGGTTGGTCAGGTGGTCTTTCGGGTGGGGATTTGGCGGTACTGCTGGGTTCCTGCTCGGTCTCGGAGGACCACTCCTCGGGCTTGGAGCTGGTCGGTCAGGTCGGCTGCTGCTCCGTGCTGCTTGTCGGTGAGGGCTCGGGACCTGGCGCGGAGGAGGGCGTTGGTCTCTTCGTCCAGGTCCGGGTGGCCGTCGAGCCACTTGCGGAAGTCGTCCTCGTGCGGGTCGGAGGCGCCCGCCCACGGGTAGCCGAAGTGCTCGAAGGCCGCCTTGACCTGGTCCTTCGGGAGGTCTGAGGACTTGTGGCGGGCCAGTTGCCTGGTGGTCGCGTCCAGCAGGACCAGGTCCTTTCCGTCCTGGAAGACCGCGTCGACGTCCTCGCGGCGGAGGTAGCGCTCGGTTCCGCCCTGCTTGAGCTCGACGCCCTCCTGGCGGACGGTCAGCTCCAGGCTGTCCTTCTTCGCCTCGGCCGCCAGCCACGCTCCAACGCCCAGGCCGACGACGGCCAGTACCGGGATCGCCCAGGCGGTCGGGAGGGCGGCGGCGAGGCGCAGCGGCCCGGGGGCGTCGCCGATCAGGTCGATGATCCAGTTCACCAGGGGTTTGACCAGGAAGCCCAGGGCGGCGCCCAGGATCGCGCCGCCGATCGTCAGGGCCCAGAGCACTGCGCTCGGTATGCGGACGGTGGTCATGCGTGGTCTCCAGCGGGGTCGCACGGTCGGGAGAGGAAGCGGGTGATCATCCGGCGCAGCATCGGGCGCGGGTCCCGGTCCGGATCGGAGTTGAGGAACGCGCCGTCGATGACGACCTGGATCCACTGCGCTGTCTCGCGCGGATCCAGCGCCGGATCGATCGCGCCGGTGTCGATGCCACGCGCGATCAGCGCCGCGAAGCCCTCGTGCAGGACCGCCGTGGTCTCGGTGATGACCTGCGCCAACTCCGGGTCCTTGCCGGCCTGGCGGACCACCTCGACCAGGATCCCGGGGGCCAGCGGGTCCATCGCCTCCACGGCCACCGCGTCCACCATCGCCAGGATCGAGGCCACCGGGTCCTCGCCCGCGGCATGCCGGTCGACGAGCTCGCGCGAGGTGGGCAGGTCCCGCTCGAAGATCGCGCGGAACACGGCTCGCTTGTCTGCGAAGTAGTAGAAGACGCTCCCCGAGCTCAGGCCCGCGGCCTTCGCGATCTCCGCCGCCGAAGTGCTCTCGAAGCCGCGCTCGGCGAACAGCGCCGCGGCGGCTTGCACGATCGCTTCGCGCCGCGCGGCAGCGCGTTCCGGGTCGGCAGTGCGGGCCATGCGCCCACGCTAGCAGATTAACTGAGTGGTCAGTTAAAGAATTGACCCCGAAAGAAGGGCGCCCGCACGTGCGAAGTCAGGCCGACAGTCTCTCGTGAAATCAGTGCTCGGCGCGATCAGGAATCGATCCC
>NZ_JBEOVY010000328.1:0-8520 GCF_040295745.1 Saccharopolyspora sp. NPDC002686 | reverse complement strand
GGCTCGACGAGCTGGGCGCGCACCTGGCCGAGCTCGGCCACCGGCGGATCGCCTACCTCGGCGGACCGCGCGGCCTGCGGCGAAGCCCAGGCGGAGTGCACCGCGTGCGGAGCGGTGCTGGAGGCGGGGTCGTCGCCGGGCGTCCAGCCCGGGCGGGGGGTGCTCACCGGGATCGGGCCGGTTCCGGCGTCGGCGTTGCCGGGCGCCCAGGAGCCGGGGTTGATCTTGACCGGACCGGTGTGCTCGCCGTCCGCCTGCCAGCCGGCGGCGGGCTGGGCCGCCTGCGAGATCCCGTCCTGCGCATCTGCCGCCACACCCCCGACCGTTCCGCGGCCGACGTGTCCCGCCGCGCTGCCAACATCTTCCGCAACGCCCCCGGCGACCCCGTGACCGACCCTGCCGACGTCGCCGGCAGCGCCTCCGGCGTGCTCGGCAACACCGCCGACCAAGTCACCCGCGGCGCGACCCGGACCGCCGGCAGCGCTCGCCGCGACGGAACCGACCGCATCGCCCGCAGTTCGGCCGACACCTTCAACGGCATGGCCAACGCCGTCAACGGCGCCGCCCGCGGCGTGACCGACACCTGCGACCGCACCGCCCGCGCCGGCGGCGACGCCACCTGCGGATTCCACAGTGGACGAAGCCGCGTTCAGCGCAGCACCGCCGACGTCGCCGAGCCGCGAACGGCTTCCGCCCGGTTCCACCAGCACGCCGCTGCTCGGGTCCACCGCCGAGGCCAGGGTCTTGTGCAGCTGCGCCACGTTCGCCGAGGCGCCCTGCACCGCCGAGTCCACGGCGGCGAGCGCCTGCGGGTGCCCGGCGGCCGCAGCTTGTTCGGCCGCGTCGGTCTGCTTCGCCAGCGCCACCAACTCGCGCACCATCTGGACCTTCGCCGCGCCGACCTGCTCGGCCGCGTGGTCCAGGCGGTCCGCTGCCGCGTTGCACTGCTTCACCGACGCCGGCAGCGCACCGTCGTCGGCCACGAATCCGTCCCACTCCCGGCTCGCCGCCTGCGCGGCTTCACCGTCGAAGGCCCGCAACGCGCCCTGCGCGACGCTGTCCGCGTTGCCGGCCAAGCCGTCCATCGACTTCGCGGCGTCGCGCCACGCCATCGCGGACTCGCGCATCTTGTCCTCGTCGGCCTCCGGCCACTGGGCGCCCGCGCGCGCGGCCACGTCCCGGAGTTCGGCGGGAAGTTCGATGCCCACCGCGCTCACCCCCCTCCGGCGATACGCCTGAGTTCTTCGGCGTTGGCCGCGTCGACCTGCTTCGTGGTGTCCGCGGCGGCCGCGAACTTCGATCCCATGCCGCGCAGCCGCTCCGACATCCCGCCGAGGTCGGACAGCGCCTGCTCCGCCGGGCCGCAGTGGGCCTTCGCGAAGCTCGCGCCGATCTCGTCACCGCCCCAGCAGTCGCCGGCCGACTCGACCGCCTGGCGCAGCGCGTCGGCGATCTTCTGCGCCTGGCCGGCGAGGTCTTCGAACTCGCCGGCGTGCTTGCTCAGCTGCCCGAGGTCGCTGCGGAATCCGCTCATGACCATCACGTCCGTTTCGTCGGGCTGTGCTGCAACCAGCTCGCCTCCGAGAAGTCCTCCTCCTCGGCAACATCATCGTCGATGGGCCGCGATTCGTTGCGCAGCACCGATTCCGACTCGCCGTCGGCGTGTCCGCCCAGCAGCAGTTCCGGATCGGTGTCCGCGGGCAGGACCTCGGCGAGCACGTCCGCGGCGCGCCGGGCCGCGGCCTGCGCCGCCTTCGCGCTCAGCTCGGCGATGGTCGCGGCGAGCTGGGCGGGGCGCAGCTTGTCGTAGACGTCGTTGGCCAGCAGCACCTCGCGGAGCTCTCCCCGCGCGCCGACCGCGACCTGCACGCGACCGTCGCCGGAGCTGGCGGTCTCGGCGATGGCGGCCAGCTCGCGGTGCGTTTCGGCAAGGCGTTCCCGACTGCGCTGGTAGTCCGCCATCAACTCGGCCACCTGGGCCTGGTGATCGCTCGGCACGGCCGCTCCCCTCCCCTGTCCGGTGGTCGGGCCTGTTCGCCCGTCGGACCTCGCAGCTGGCGCGGCGAAGCCCGGCTCGACACGGCAAAGCGGACGTCGGCGGCCCGTGAACCGCAGACCGCACGTCGTGGCTTGGACGTGCCCCGCAGCGCAGATGGTTCCACGTCGCCTTCACCTTTTTCCCGCCGAGCCGGGCAAGACACCGTAATGTCCGAAACCCCCGATACGGCCTGTGAGCACCGTCTCGCACGATGACGGCGACCGGCCCTGAGAGCATGGGGGCATGGCGAGGATCGCGTACGAAGACCTGACCCCAGGCCGGACTTTCGACTTGGGCGAGGTGAAGGTGGACCGGGCCGAGATGCTCGCCTTCGCCGAGCGCTTCGACCCGCAGCCGTTCCACCTCGACGAGGAGGCCGGGCGGAACTCGGTGCTCGGCGGGCTGTGCGCCTCCGGGTGGTTCACCGCGTCGCTGTGGATGCGCGGTTACGTGGACCACGTGCTGGCCGACTCGACGTCGCAGGGCTCGCCGGGCGGCAACGAGCTGGCCTGGCTGGCGCCGGTGTTCCCCGGTGACGTGCTGCAGCTGGGCATGGAGGTCAACAGCCAGCGGCGGTCGCAGAGCAAGCCGAACCTGGGCCTGGTGGAGATCACCGGCACCGCCGACCGCGACGGCGAGCGCGTGCTGCGCTTCACCTTCGTCGCGATGTTCGGCACCCGCGACTGACCGGAGCGCGAACCGGTCAGGTCCGGCCGTGGCGCGGGTTTTCGATCCGGAGACCCGCCGTCACCGCTGCGTGGACCGCGCGGGCCAGGGACGCCCCGATGCGGGAGCGGGGGCCACCGTAGAGCTCCGGCTCGCCGTCCCGGGGGCAGAGGATCGCCGTCGCGTCGGTGACCGTTCCGGTGCCCGCGACCCCCGATTCCACCAGCGCTTGGGCCTTGGCCTCCGCCACCGTGGCCACCGCGTTGACCAGCGCGGCTTCGGTGAGGCGCACCGGTGACCAGCAGACCGCGTTGATCGTGCCCGGCTTCCAGGTCCGGGCTTCTTCCGGCGCCGCCGCCCAGACCGGCGCGTTGGCGCCGGTGGTCACGCTCGCCTGCACTCCGCCGTCCACCGCGGTGACCTCGTGGCGCACGTCGACCGCGGTCATCAGGCCGATTCCGTCGCCGGGAAGCCCCAGTTCGGCGGCCATCTCACCGGCGTGGGCGGTCGGGTCGGGGTGGGCGTAGTCGGTCACCACGGTGGCGTTGAGCACCCAGTTCCGCAGGCCGATGCCGCCGCCGCGGGGCGCCGAGGAGATCGCCAGCCACGGCCGGGCGCAACGCCAGACCAGCACCGGCCGGTCCTGCACGGTGTGCAGGACCGGACTCGGTGCCGTCACGAGCTGAGCGCCTTGACCACGCGCGACGGGCTCGGACGACCCAGCTGCTCGGCCATCCAAGCGCTGGTCGCGACGAGCTTGCCGAGGTCGACGCCGTGCTTGATGCCCAGGCCGTCGAGCATCCAGACCAGGTCCTCGGTCGCGAGGTTGCCGGTCGCCGACTTCGCGTACGGGCAGCCGCCCAGACCACCGGCAGAGGAGTCCACAGTGGACACACCGAGCTGGAGGGCCGCGTAGGTGTTGGACAGCGCCTGGCCGTAGGTGTCGTGGAAGTGCACCGCCAGGCGGTCCACCCCGATGCCGGCCGCGACGAACCCGCGCAGCAGCGCCGACACGTGACCCGGCGTGGCCACGCCGATGGTGTCGCCCAGCGACAGCTGGTCGCAGCCCATCTCCAGCAGCCGCTTGCCGACCGAGACGACCTGCTCGACCGGAACGGCGCCCTCCCACGGGTCGCCGAAGCACATCGAGACGTAGCCGCGCACCGACAGGCCCTCGCCGACCGCGCGCTGCACCACCGGCTCGAACATGCCGAACTGCTCGTCCAGGCCGCGGTTGAGGTTGCGCCGGGTGAAGGTCTCGGTGGCCGACGCGAAGATCGCGATGTCGCGGACCTGCGATTCCAGCGCGCGGTCCAGGCCTCGCGCGTTCGGCACCAGCACCGGGTAGCGGACGCCGGGCACCCGCTGCAGGCCGGCCAGCAGCTCGGCGGCGTCGGCCAGCTGCGGGACCCACTCCGGCCGCACGAAGCTGGTCGCCTCCAGCACCGACAGCCCGGCGTCGGCCAGGCGGTGCAGGAACTCCAGCTTCACCTCCACCGGGACGGCCTGCTTCTCGTTCTGCAACCCGTCGCGCGGTCCGACCTCCCAGATCGTCACCGCGTCCGGCAGCTCGACCGGCTCCGGAGCGGCCACCTGCATCGGCAGACCCAGTTCACGCGCGTCCATTCAGCTCTCCCTGCGGTAGTCCCAGTCATCCCGAGGGTCGTCGTTGACCTCGCGGTAGAGCAAGGTGTGGACCTTCTCGACCTGCGGGATGTCGTCGAACTCCAGCGGCTCGTCCGAGGCGGACTCGACGACGAGCGTGCCGCAGCCCAGCATCCGGTCGACCAGACCGTGCCGGAAGCGCACCGAGTTGATCCGGGACATCGGGATGTCGATGCCGGTGCGGGTGAAGACGCCCTCGCGGACCATCAGCCGGTGCGTGGTGACCACGAAGTGGGTGGTCCGCCAGCGCACCAGCGGCGCGAGGGTGAACCAGATGACCAGGACCGCGCCGACCACCGCCAGCGCGATCCACGCAGGCAGGTGCCAGGACATGGGCGCGAGCAGCGCCGCCGCGTACGACCCGCCGCCCACCACGACGAAGAGGATCAGCACCGGGACGATCAGCATCTTCCAGTGCGGGTGCTTGTGCACGACCACGAACTCGTCCTCGCCGAGCAGGTCGTCTGGGTAGGCCACCGGGTCCCCTCCTCTAGCCGCATCGCGGATCCCCGGTCACGTTACCGCCCGCAGTCGTCCGGATGCGGCAGTCGTCGATCAAGCTCGCCGCACGTGAACGACATCACCCGCCGAGACGGCGGTCGTCCGGCCGCTGTCGGTGCGCACCACGAGCCGACCTTGGTCGTCGATGTCGGTCGCGACGCCCTGCAGCTGCTCAGCGGGCCCGAGCTCGACGCGCACCTGCTGGCCCAGGGTGCTGCACAGCCGCCGGTACCGGTCGAGCAGCCCGTTGCCCACCACGTCGCCGGATGCGGCCCGCCAGAGGTCGTCCGCCTCGGCGAACGCCGTGAGCAATGCCACTGCGAACGCTTCGCGGTCGACCTCCGCGCCTTCGGCGGCCAGCGAGGTCGCCGGGAGCCCGCCCGCGCCGCGGGGAAGTTCGTCGCGCTGCTGCAGCACGTTGATGCCCATGCCCAGGACGAGCGCCAGCCCGTCCGGCCCGGTCACCGCTTCGCCGAGGATCCCGGCCGCCTTCAGCCACTCCCCGTCACCGCCGAGGAGGAGGTCGTTCGGCCACTTCATCGAGGCGGGCACGCCGGTGGTGCGCTGGACGGTCTCGGCGAGGGCGACACCGGCGATCAGCGGCAGCCAGGCCACCGCGGAGTGCGGCACGTCGGGGCGCAGCAGGACGCTCACGAACAACCCGCGACCGCGCGGCGAGGTCCACTGGCGCTGCATCCGGCCGCGCCCGGCCTGCTGCTCCTCGGCGATCAGCACGGTCCGGTCGGCAGCGCCGCGAGCGGCGGCGGCCGCGAGGTCGGTGTTGGTCGAACCGGTCACGGTCACCACGTCGAGCGCGTTGTAGGGCCCGCCGTCGACCAACCGGGCCCGCAACCGCCCACCATCCAGCAGCACAGGAGTCACACCCCCAGCGTATTCCGCGACTGGACCGCCCTCCCCAGGAGCTGGGATGATGCGTTCCAGCAGGAGGGAGGAGCTATGACCTCGGTCGTCGACGCGCCGCACCGCCGGATCACCCTCGACGAGGTTCGCGCGCACCGCGATGAGATCTACCGGATCGCGGAGCAGTACGGCATCAGCAACATCCGGGTGTTCGGCTCCGTCGCCCGCGGTGAAGCCGACGACGACAGCGACCTGGACCTGCTGATCGACGTCGCGCGCGGCAGCAGCCTGTGGGACATGTCCGGATTCGCGCTCGACGTCGAGGAGCTGCTCAACGTCTTCACGCAGGTCGCGACTCCGAACGGCCTGAAAGAGCGGATCCGGGACAACGTGCTCGCCGAGGCGGTGCCGATTTGAAGCGGCAGACGCCGGAACGCCTGCAGGACATGCTCGACTTCGCAGAGAAGATCCAACACCGAACGCCGCGAGACCGGAAGGCGTTCGAGGCTGACGAGGTCCTCCAAACTGCATTGCTGCACTGGATCGAGAACCTCGGCGAGGCGGCCAACGGTGTTGACCGCGAGATCCAGCGAAAACACCCAGGAGTGCCGTGGCGGCAGATGATCGCCATGCGCAATCGGATCACGCACGGGTACTTCGACCTGGACCTGAACACCGTGTGGAACGTCGTCGATCGCGAAATCCCGAAGCTCCTCCCGCAGATCCGAGCGATCCTGGCCTCCGTCGAGGGCGAGTAGCGCCCGGCCCACTTTCGGCTGTGCCGGTTGGTGATCTTGGGTCGTAGGCTGCCTCCGAGATCTTCTCGGAGGTGGGCACTTTGCGGAGAAGTCGCTGGTGGGCGCTGCCGTGCGCGGCGCTGGTGCTGTCCGGGGTCGCGCCCGCCGCGGCCGCCGGGCCGGCCGCGGAGCAGGTTCGGGACGGGCGCAGCCAGCCCGTCTTCACCGCCGAACCGGTGCGCGAGACGGTGTGGGTGGAGACCGGGCTGGACGGGGACGGCGACGGCGTCGTCGACCGGGTCGCCGCGGACGTCGTCCGGCCGTCGGGCACCGACCAGCCGGTTCCGGTGATCATGGACGCCAGCCCGTACTACTCGTGCTGCGGGCGCGGCAACGAGAGCGAGCTGAAGACCTACGACGAGCAGGGCCGCCCGGTCGGCTTCCCGCTGTTCTACGACAACTACTTCGTGCCGCGCGGGTACGCGACGGTGCTGGTCGATCTGGCCGGCACCAACCGCTCCGAGGGGTGCGTGGACGTCGGCGGCCCGTCGGACATCACCTCCGCCAAGGCCGTCGTCGACTGGTTGAACGGCCGCGCGCCCGGTTTCGACGCGCCGTCGGGCGGTGGCCAGGTCGATGCGGGCTGGTCCACCGGGAACGTCGGCATGATCGGCAAGTCCTACGACGGCACGATCGCCAACGGCGTGGCCGCCACCGGGGTGGAAGGGCTGCGCACCATCGTGCCGATCGGGGCGATCAGCTCCTGGTACGACTACTACCGCTCGGACGGCGTGTCCTTCGGCTTCGACCCGGCCGGGCTGGCCCGCACCGTCGAGGAGGGCGGCCGCCCGGACTGCGGCCCGGCCAAGCAGGAGCTCACCGACGGCGCCCCGGCCAACGGCGACGTGACTCCACTGTGGACGGAACGGGACTACGCGCCGGACGCGGACAAGACCACCGCCAGCGTGTTCGCGGTGCACGGCCTCGGCGACCTCAACGTCAAGACCGTCCAGCTCGGGCAGTGGTGGGACGCGCTGGCCGCGCACGACGTGCCGCGCAAGCTGTGGTTGAGCCAGACCGGGCACGTCGACCCGTTCGACTTCCGCCGCACCGAGTGGGTCGACACCCTGCACCGCTGGTTCGACCGCTGGCTGCTGGACGTGGACAACGGGATCGACGAGGAGCCCGCCGCCAGCGTCGAGCGCGCTCCCGACGTCTGGGCCGACGAGCCGACCTGGTCCGGCGAGCTGGCCGAGAACACCGTGCTCCACCCCCGCGAAGACGGGCTCGGACCGCAGCCCCAACCGGGCGGCACCGCCTCGTTCACCGATGATCCATCGCTGGACGAGTACGACTGGGCCGCCGCCCCCGATCAGCCCTCGCCCGCCCGCGCGCTGTTCAGCACCGCTCCCCTGAGCCGTGACGTTCGAGTCGCCGGGACCGGGTCGGTCACGGTCACCGCCACGCCGAGCACGCCGACAGCCCACCTGTCCGCGATGCTCGTCGACTACGGACCGGCCACCACCCGCGACTACCTCGGGCGCGGCGAGGGCATCCGCACGCTGGAGACCGAGTCGTGCTGGGGAGAGAACCGCCCCGGCGACGACGCCTGCTACCGCGACACCGAGGCGACCACGCGCGACGTGGACTTCGAGATCATCTCGCGCGGTTGGGCCGACCTGGCCAACCACGAGTCGCTGTCGCAGGAGAAGCCGCTGGAGCCGGGCAAGCCGGTGACCATGACGTTCCGGCTGGCCACCACCGATCACGTGCTGCCCGCCGGACACCGGTTGGCGCTGATCATCGGCGGCACGGACAGCGCGTTCATCGTCGCGCCGGGCCAGCCCGGCGAGATCGGCCTGGACCTGAACGCCACCTCGGTGACGCTCCCGGTCGTCGGCGGTCTGCCCGCGGTGACCTCGGCCGGGACGGCCAAGCCGACCGTCCGCCCGGGCCACGTCCCGCCGCGGCCGGACGTCCAGCTCAACCGGGACTGACCGGAACCGGGGGGGGGGGGGGGGCGCGCCGGCCCCGGGCGGCACGGCGGCCGGT
>NZ_JBEOVY010000327.1:0-8537 GCF_040295745.1 Saccharopolyspora sp. NPDC002686 | reverse complement strand
GATCCGGCAGCAGGCGGACCTGCGGCGCCGGACGCCCCTTCCACGAGCTCTTGACCCGGTTCACCAGGTCCGCGACACCGTCGGAGACGTCGTCGCTCACCTGCGGCAACGCGATCAAGAAGTGCAGCTTCGACGGATGCAAGCCACGACCCGGCCGCCCCTGCGGCACCTTCACCGCGAGCTTGCGCTCGATCTCCGATTCGCTCGGGTCACCCAGCCGCAGCTCGATGCGGGTCTGCATCATGTCCTTCATCGCCGGGCGGATCTCCGCCCAGCGCGCGGCCGTGACGAACAGGTGGATCCCGAACGCGAGGCCTTCGGACACCAGGTTCATCACATCCTGCTCGAGGGTGTCGAACTCCTCGCGGAACGCCCGCCAGCCGTCGATGACGAGGAACACGTCGCCGTACGGGTCATGGGAGAACTCACCGCGCCGCCTGCGTTTCCGGTAGTCGTTCATGCCCTCGACGCCGTGCTGCGCGAAGCGGGCTTCCCGCTCGGCCAGCAGTGTCTTGAGCTCGGCAACCGTCCGCCGCACGACATCCGCGTTGCGGCGTCCGGCGACACTGCCGACGTGCGGCAGGTCCTGCAACGCGAAGAGCCCGCCACCGCCGAGGTCGACGCAGTAGAACTGCACCTCCTGCGGGGTGTGGGTGAGCGCGGTCGAAGCGATCAGCGTGCGCACGGCGTTCGATTTGCCGGAGCCGACCCCGCCGACGATCGCACCGTGGCCACCCTGACCGCTCAGGTCCAGCAGCATCGGGTCCTGCCGCTGGTGGTACGGCATGTCGATCAGCCCCACCGGCACCTGCAACTGGCCATTGCCCGCATGACCGGCAGCCGCGTAACCCCGGTCGCCGGTCTGCCGCAACGACGGCAGCAAGGTGTTCAAAGCGGGAGGTTCGGCCAACGGCGACAGCCAGATCTCGCGCGCCGGCGGCCCCTGGTCGCGGAGTTCGGCCAGCAACGAGTCCAGGAAGGTGGCGCTGGGATCCCCGCTGGCCGGGCCGGACACGTACACGGCGCGGAAGCGCTCCATGCCATCAGGCTGCTTGAGGTATCCGACGCCGGGCTGCGGCGGCAGCTCGTAGGCATCTGGAACACCGAGCGCCCTTCGACTTTCCGCGGCGGAGAACGTGCGCAGGCAGATCCGGTACGACAAGTGCGAGTCCAGACCGCGCAGCCTGCCCTCTTCCAGCCGCTGCGACGCCAGCAGCAGGTGGACCTGCAGCGAACGACCCATACGACCGATCATCACGAACAGCTCGGCGAAGTCCGGCTGCTGAGTCAACAGTTCGGTGAACTCGTCAACGATGACGAACAGCGTCGGCAGCGGTTCTCGGCACCGCTCGTCGCCCGATTCCCACATCCGGCGGTAGTCCCAGACGTTCTTCGCGCCCGCCTTGTTCAGGAGTTCCTGGCGGCGGTTCATCTCACCGGCCAGTGCGTCCTGCATGCGGTCGATCAGCGATACGTCGTCTTCCAGATTGGAGACCACCGCCGAAACGTGCGGTGCCGCCGCGAATTCGTTGAACGTCGCGCCGCCCTTGAAGTCGATCAGCACGAAGTTCAGAGCAGTCGTGGGATGCGTGGCCATCATCCCGAGCACGATGGCGCGCAGCAGCTCCGACTTTCCGGAGCCTGTCGCACCGACGCACAGCCCGTGCGGGCCCATCCCACCGGAGGCCGTCTCCTTGATGTCCAGCTGCACCGGACGCCCGAAGTCGTCCACACCGAAGACGATCTTGTATCGCTCCTCGACGGGACGCTGCGCCCAGGCGCGGTACACGTCGAAACCGCTGCTGAGATTCCACAGCGCGACGGGATCAACCGTGCCGCCGGTGGCGCGCTGCGGCGTCTCGATCGCGATCGGCGTGCGACGCAAGTTCTCCAGGATCGTGGCGATGTCCCCGGGCTCGTCCGCTAGCTGCGGCAGTGCGACGCGGAACCGCTGGCTGCCGGACAGCGCCCAGCCCGGCTCGTCCGGCAGCGTGGCCGACAGCTCCGGGTCGATCCGCGAGCTCGCCGGGTCATCCAGGGCGAGTTCGATGCAGCCCCGAAATAGGACCGCCACCTGGTGCGGGAGGTTCTCCCACTGCCGCGCGGTCAGCATGACGTGCACCCCGAAGCGCACCCCGCGTTCGGCGATCCGCCGGACCGCAGCACCGAACTCCCTGCTGTCCTCGCTGAAGGTCTCCCAGCCATCGACGACCAGGAACACGTCGGCGTGGTCGTCGCCCGGCAGCAGGTCGGAGTGACCACGACGCAGCAGGCGGTAGGTCTCGAGGTCGGCGATGCCCAACCGGTGGAACAGGTTCTTCCGTCGCGCGATGAGCTGCTCGACCTCGCGCAGGACTTCCCGAGCGCTGTCCGCGTCGATCGCGTGGGCCGCGACGTGCTCGTTACGAGCCAGCCCCACCAGCGCACCATCGCCGTCGAGGCAGTGGAAACGGACCTCGGTGGCCGACTGCTTCTCGCAGTGGCCGACGATGAGCGTCCGCAGCAGCGTGGACTTGCCCGAGCGGAACCGGCCGACCACGGCGAGATGACCGTGGTGGCCGAACGGGTCGACGTGCACGATCTCGCCGTGGTGCCGGTCGGCCTCGTGCGCCAGCCCGACCGGGACGAATGCGCTCCCACCCCTGGCGATCAGCTCCTTCAGCTGCGGGGCAACGACTTCGCCGGAAAGCCTGCGCTGCGCGGCCCTGGCGATGCGGATCGAACCGTGCCCCGCCCCGCTGCTGGTCGGTGTCTGCTGCCCTTCGGCACTCAGCTTGCGGAAGGCGAACTGGTAGAGCTCTTCGGCGGTGATGATCCCGTCGCGGTCAGCGTCGGCGGCCCCGGTCCGCAGCGCCTCGATGAGCGTTGCGGTGAAAGCGCTAGCGCTCACAGGCTTGTCGAGGACGAGCTTCTCCTGCTCGTAGGCGTACTCGATCTCGTTGGTCGCGGTCATCACGTACACGCCGGCGCCGAGCTGTTCCTCGATGTCGATCGACGTACCGCTGCGAGCGATGACGTTGCTGGTGAAGGCCCCGCTGTAGCAGCAGTCGAGGATTACCGCGATCGACCGCGCCTGGCTCTGCTGAATCATGCGCTGCACCGCGAAGGCCGGCACCGCAGTGGAGTACGGCAACCTCATGTCGGTGGTGGAGGCGGCGAAGAAGAGCTCGTTGTGGTCGTTCTTGATGCCGTGGCCGGAGACGAAGAGCAGCACCTCGTCCTCCGGTCCGCAGTCGCGGAAGAACGACTCCATCTGCCGTTCGACCTCGGCCTTGGACTGGTTGAGCACCGGCAGCACCGAGTCGAACGCCCCGATGACCTCGTTCTCCAGGAGCCGACCGAACTCGTGGGCTTCCTTCACCGGCGAGCGCAGCCGTCGGAGGCGTGCATCGGCGTAGAGGGAGGTGGCGACCAGCAGCGCGCGGCGGTTGCCCATCGCCTCACCGATCTGGGGTGGGACGGACTTCCTCTGCGAACAACTCCGCAATCCGGCGCTGGACGTCAGCCGAGGTGGCGTCGACGGTGATCTCGTCCCCGTTGGCCTTCTTGACCGTCACCGAGCGCTTCGCAGAGCGGTTGATCAGTGCGATGAGGACGCGGGTGACGGCCGCGACGGTGCCGCCGGAGAGCGTGCCGGTGACGATCAGCTCGGCCAGCTGGGCCCCCGTCCCCGCTTTGCTGTTCTGCGGCGCTTCTTCCCGCGCCCGCCGGATGTCGATCCCCGGCACCGCGCGGAGATCTCGCGACAGCTGGTCGTGCAGCTGGTGCAGCCGCTGCGGCGGAACTGCCGACTCGTGGATGCTGATCCTCGCCTCGGCCATGCCCCGCTCCCGAACGCCTTGTGCGATTGGACGGGCCATGTATATCAAAAACCCGCAACGCAGCGTGTGCGATCGGTGACATCGACGGAAACGTGGGTGTTTCATGCGAAATCGCCGCTGCCGGGCCCAAGGCGCACCTCAGCCGCGCGGCGAGAAGCACGGCGGGCCGCCGTCGGTGCCACGGCGGGCGGCGTCGTCGTCGAGGTGGAAGTTCGGCAGCTGGTGGGATTCGTCGTAGTAGCGGTGGAAGACCGGCGTCAGCGAACCCGACATCGGCGGCACGATCCAGCTCCAGTCCACCGGGCACTTCCGGCCCGCGGACTCCTCCTTGGCCAGGTGCGTCAAGAAGCGCTGGGACTCCGTGTGGTGGTCGGTGATGGTCACCCCGGCCTTGCCGTAGGAGTGCAGCACCGCGCGGTTGAGCTCGACCAGCGCGCGGTCCCGCCACAGGGTGTCCTCGCTCGAGGTGTCCAGCCCCAACCGCTCGGCGACCACCGGGATCATGTCGTAGCGATCGGTGTCGGCGAAGTTGCGCGCACCGATCTCGGTGCCCATGTACCAGCCGTTGAACGGCGCGGCCGGGTAGGAAACGCCACCGATGCTCAACCGCATGTTGCTGATCACCGGGACCGCGTGCCAGCGCAACCCGAGTTCGGCGAACCAGGGCAGGTCCGGGTGGCTCATGGGCACTTCCAGCACTGCGTCCGGGGGCAGCCCGAACATGCGCGGCCCCTCCTCGGCGGTCTCCACGACCAGCGGCAGCACGTCGAAGGCGCCGCGCCGCGGCGGCCGCCAACCGAAACCCGCCATCGCCTCGGTGAACCGCGCGTACCGCGGATCACCGAGCACCGAACCGTCCGGGCACTGGTACCCGGCGTACCGGATCAACTGGTCGTTCCAGATCCGCGGCGCGGGCCGCTGCGGCATCTCCGGCGGGAAAACGCTGATCACCGGCCGGATCTTGCCCTTGTTGGTGGCCATCCGGAGGTGCTCCACGCAATGCCCGGCAACCCCAGCGGCGGTGCGCACGTCGCGCAGATCGCGCACCTTCAAGCTCCGCCAGTACAACCGCCCGATGCACCGAGCGCTGTTGCGCCAAGCCACCCGCGCGCCGAAGGTCAGCTCCTCCGCGGTGTGCCGGTAGGTGCCGACGGTCTCGACCTCGTAGCGAACCCGGTCCAAGCGCTGCTGCAACGACCCGGAGTCCCGGTTCTCGGCGTGGAAGAGCCGCAAGAACTCCTCGGCCTCCCGCATGTCCACGGGAGGAGCGGCAACTCGAGCGGCCGGCCGAACCGGGCGCAACCGCCTGGTCGGATGAGCCGGCATGGAGAAGACGGACTCCGGCGCCTCGCCGCTGACCCTGAACACCCTCACACGTTAGCGCGACAAAAACGATCTTGGCCCCCGGCCGCTCCCCAGCGACTCGGGCTCAGGACACCGTGGGCAGGGCTGGGGTGGTCACGTCGTAGACGTTGCCCGGGCGGGTCAGGAGGGCCGGGAGTATTTGCGCCTTCTTGTCCGACTGGTCCTTGGAACCCCACTCGATCCTGCGGTCGCCCTTGAGCAGGAGGCGGATGTCGTTGGGGTTCTCCGCCTCGACCGTGGTGATCTCACCCCGCACCGGCTCCGGGACCGAGGTCAGCACCAGCATCCCGGCCTTGGTCGCCGGATCGGCCTGGGAGGCTTCCCGGACCTTCAGCTCCGGGAGGTCCGCCGGCGGGTCCGGGACCGTCTGGAACGGCATTCCGGTCGCGTCCACCAGCTGAATTCCGTTGCGCGCCACCAGGAACGCCGCCGCGACCCGCTCGGTGATCCGCACCTGGACCGTCGACGGCCAGGACAGCGTCACCTCCGCTGCCGCGACCTTCGGGACCGTCTGCAGGCGGTCCCGGATCTCGCCCGCGTCGACCTGCATCATCGGGGTTCCGGTCTCGATGCCCCCGGCGCGCACGACCTCCTCGTGGTCGAGCGAGGTGTTGCCCGAGACCTCCACCGACCGCACGCCCAGCAGCGGGGTGAAGTACAGGACCAGCGCCAGCACGGTCACCGCGGCCAGCACCAGCGGCAGCGCCCAGCGGCGCCACTTCGCCGGCGCCAACGCGCCGCCGCGCACCGGTCGTCCGCGAGTGCTGCGCACCCCGGGCCGGTCCGTTGCGCGGCGGCGCGTCGAAGTCACCCTCAGTCCTCCTCGGCGGATCCGCGGTCGATCTCCGCGAGGATCTCCGCGCCGAGCATGGTCACGTCACCGGCACCCATGGTCAGCACCAGGTCACCGGAGCGCACCAGGCCCGCCACCAGCGGCGTCACCTCGGTGAACGACGGCTGGTAGTGCACCTTCTCGGAAGGCAGCGGGATCTGGTCGGCGATCAGCTTGCCGGTGACGCCGGGCTGCGGATCCTCCCGCGCGCCGTAGACGTCGAGCACGACCACCTCGTCGGCCAGCGCCAGCGCGTTCGCGAACTCCGCCGCGAACGCCGCCGTGCGGGAGAACAGGTGCGGCTGGAACACCACGACCAGCCGGCCGTCCCCGGCCACCGGGCGAGCCGCCCGCAGCTGGGCGTCCACCTCGGTCGGGTGGTGCGCGTAGTCGTCGTAGACGCGGATCCCGCGCGCCCGCCCGCGGAACTCGAAACGGCGCCGCACACCGCCGAAAGCGGCGAGCCCGTCGAGCAGTCCGCCCAGCGGCGCACCGAGCTCCAGACCGGCCAGCACCGCGGCGATCGCGTTGCCCGCCATGTGCTCGCCCGGCACCGCCACCTGCACGTCGATGCGCTGGCCGCCGAGCTCCACGGTCGCCACCCCGGCACCGTTCACGGCCCGGTAGTCGACGAGCCGCGCGTCGTCGGCGCCGGTCGCGGATTTGCCGTAGCGGCGCACCCGGACCCCGAGGGCCTCGGCGCGCTCCGCCAGCTCCACCGCACCCGCGTCGTCGGCGCTGATGATCAGCACGCCGCCGGGCTCGATGCGCTGCACGAAGTCCTCGAAGACCTTCGTGTAGGCCTCGGCGGTGCCGTGGTGGTCCAGGTGGTCGGGCTCGACGTTGGTCACCACCGCCACCGACGGGGCGAAGACCAGGAACGAGCCGTCGCTCTCGTCGGCTTCGGCGACGAAGATGCTGCCGTCGCCGTGGTGCGCGTTCGCGCCGGACTCGTTGAGGTCGCCGCCGATCGCGAACGACGGGTCGAACCGGCAGTGCTGCAGGGCCACGGTCAGCATCGACGTCGTCGAGGTCTTGCCGTGGGTGCCCGCCACGCAGGCCACCCGGTGCCCGGCCATCAGCGCGGCCAGCGCCTCGGCGCGGCGCAGCACCGTGATGCCGCGCTCCTGCGCGGCCACCAGCTCGGGGTTGTCCGGGCGGATCGCGGTGGACACCACGACGGCCGACGGATCGGTGTCGAACTGGTCCAGGTTCTCCGCGCGGTGCCCGATGCCGATGTTCGCGCCCTGCGCGCGGAGCGCGAGCACGGTCCGCGAATCGCGGGCGTCCGAGCCCGACACCTGCTGGCCGCGGGCGAGCAGGATGCGGGCGATGCCGCTCATCCCGGCCCCGCCGATGCCGACCAGGTGCACCCGGGACAGCACGGCGTCGACGTCTGACGTTGCGGTCACTGTCCGGCCACCTCCAGCACGATCTGCGCCAACACGTGGTCGGCTTCCCGGTGTCCGCTGCCGAGGGTCGCGCGGCTCATCTCCTGCAGCCGCTGCGGGTCCAGCGCCAGCGGCAGGACCTCGTCGATCACCTTCTGCGAGGTCATGTCCTCATCGGACACCAACCGCGCACCGCCCTTGGACACCACCGGCTGCGCGTTGAGCGCCTGCTCGCCGTTGCCGTGCGGCAGCGGCACGAACACCGCGGGCAGTCCGAGCGCGGAGACCTCGGCGACGGTCATCGCACCGGACCGGCACACCACCAGGTCCGCCGCCGCGTAGGCCAGGTCCATCCGCTCCAGGTAGGGCACCGCGTTGTAGACGGGCGCGCCCGGGACCTGCTGCACCGCGATGGTGTTCTTCGGGCCGTGCGCGTGCAGCACGCCGATCCCGGCCCGGCCCAGCGCCTCGGCCGCGCCGGAGAACGCCGTGTTGAGCGTGCGGGCGCCCTGCGAGCCGCCGAAGACCAGGATCGTCGGGGCGTGCGGGTGCAGCCCGAAGTGCTGGCGGGCCTGCGCGCGCAACGCCCAGCGGTCGAGCCGGGTGATGGACTCCCGCAGCGGGATGCCGATGGTCTGCGCGCCGGGCAGCCCGCTGTCCGGGGTCGCCGCCAGCACGCGCTCGGCGAACTTCGCGCCGACCTTGTTCGCCAGGCCCGCGCGCGCGTTGGCCTCGTGCACCACGATCGGCACCCGGCCGCGAGCGGCGAGGTAGGCGGGCAGCGACACATAACCGCCGAAGCCGACCACCACGTCGGCGCCGACCCGGTCGAGCACCGCGCGGGTCTGCTTCACCGACTCGCGCACCTTCAGCGGCAGCTTCAGCAGATCGGCGTTGGGCTTGCGCGGCATCGGCACCGGCGGGATCAGCTCCAGCGGGTAGCCGCGCGCCGGAACCAGCTTGTTCTCCAGGCCGCGCTCGGTGCCCAGCGCCGTCACCCGGGCGTCCGGGCGCAGCCGGCGCACCGCATCGGCCAGCGCCAGCGCGGGCTCGACGTGCCCACCGAATGCGGCACCACGTCCTGGACATGGGCGAGGTGCAGGGCCAGGGGTACGTCGGGCAAGCGCT
>NZ_JBEOVY010000326.1:0-8564 GCF_040295745.1 Saccharopolyspora sp. NPDC002686 | reverse complement strand
GGCTGGTCGAGGATGAGTCCGGGCCACTGGAATCCTGGTGGGGCGGGTTTGCGGCGGGTGCGTCGGCGAGCAAACCGGTCATAGGGGGCTCGCGCATGGTGTGCGGGGCCACTCGGGTCGAGGTCCGGCGCAGGCGTTGGTTTCGCGTGGCGTACGGTCTGTTGACACCGTTCTTTCTAGGCACGAGGCGGGATTGAGGGATTGGCGTGAAGCCTGGTGTGCTGATCTTCTACCGGATCATGGCGTACGTCACCGCGGTGCTGTTGATCCTCCTGTGCGCCGCGATGGTGCTCAAGTACGGGCACTACGCCGGGTTGTGGGAAGAGGGCACCTCGACCCAGCAGCTCGGGACCGACTGGACCTTCCGGATCGGTGTCGCGCACGGCTGGCTGTACATGGTGTACCTGCTCGTCGCCGTCGTCGCCACGACCCAGCTGCGCGTCCCGATCGGCCGCATGCTGCTGGTGCTGCTGGCCGGCACCATCCCGTTCGGTGCGTTCGTCGCCGAGCGCAAGGTGACGCACTGGCACGAGCTGCGGATGGCGGGCAAGCCGTTGACCGAGCCGCACACCCGGACCGCGGAGGAATCGCCGGCCTCATGACAGCAACCCACGAGTCCGCCTCGGCATCCGCTGAAGCCGCCGCACCCGCTGCCGGGCGCCGGCGCGGTGTCGTCGCCGCCTACTTCGCGCTGACCAAGCCGCGCGTCATCGAGCTGCTGCTGGTCACCACGGTCCCCGCTATGTTCCTCGCGCAGCGCGGCATCCCGTCGCCGTGGCTGGTGATCGTGACGCTGGTCGGCGGCGCCATGTCCGCCGGTAGCGCCAACGCGCTCAACTGCGTCGCGGACTCCGACATCGACGCGGTGATGCACCGGACCAAGAAGCGCCCGCTGGTGCGCTACGAGGTGCCGCGCCGCAACGCGCTGATCTTCGGCATCGCGCTCGGCGTGGTGTCCTTCGCCGTGCTGTGGGCGGGTGCGAACCTGCTGGCCGCGGTGCTGGCCACCAGCGCGATCCTGTTCTACGTCTTCGTCTACACCCTGGTGCTCAAGCGTCGGACCTCGCAGAACATCGTGTGGGGCGGCGCTGCGGGCTGCATGCCGGTGGTGGTCGGCTGGGCCGCGGTCACCGGCAAGGTGGAGTGGCCCGCGCTGGTGATGTTCGGCGTGGTGTTCCTGTGGACGCCGCCGCACTTCTGGTCGCTGGCCATGAAGTACAAGGACGACTACGCCCGCGCCGGGGTGCCGATGCTGCCGGTGGTGGCCACCACCCGCCAGGTGTCGGCCCGCATCCTGGCCTACAGCTGGGCGACGGTGGGCTGCACGCTGCTGCTGGTCCCGGTGACCAGCTGGGTCTACGTGGCCTTCGCGGTGCTGGCCGGAGCGGCGTTCCTGATCGTCGCGCAGCGGCTGCACACCGCGGTGCGCAACGGCAAGGCCGTCAACCCGATGAAGCTCTTCCACCTGTCGAACTCGTACCTGGCCCTGCTCTTCGTGGCCATCGCGGTCGACGCGGCGGTCGGTCTGCCCGTCCTGGGCTGAGCCCCGCCGCGAAGCGGCGAAAGCGAACGGGCCGTTCACCTCTGTACGCGAGGTGAGCGGCCTTTTTCGCGTCCTCGAGCGGCCTGCGAGCCGGGAACTCATCGGTGCCGCTCACGCACGGTGCAACGCCGTGGTCACCTGGGTCCGGGCGACGAGTCGGCCGCGGTGGAAGACCGCGCGGTCCTCGGTCGCGCCCGCCACGGCCTCGTCCAGATCCGCTGCGCGAATCGCGAGGAGCTCTGCCGGGTCGCCCGGGCGCAGGCCCACCGGCGGCAGGTTCAGCACGGTCCTGGCCTGGTCGGACACCGCCGCGTAGGCCGCTGCGGTGTCGAGGTGGCCCGCCGCGACCAGCAGCGAGGCGATCTCGAACGGATCCGCCCGGCCGACAGCGTTGAACGGGTCCCGCCAGTTGTCGCCACCACCGGCTAGCACGGCGCCCGCTCGGCGCAGCGCGTCGATGGCCGTCAGCCCGCGCGGCACCCGGATACCGCTCTCGCGCCCCTGCAGGTACAGGTTGGTCTGCGGCAGCGTGATCACCGCGACACCCGCGGCCGCCGCCTCCTTCGCTACCAGGTCCGCGGTCTCCGGGTCCTGCTGGCCGAGGCTCACGCAGTGCGATGCGGCGACCTTCCCGCCCATGCCCGCGCGGGCGGTCTCCGCGATCAGCTCCCGCAGCGAGAGCACGTTCGCATCGGTGGTCTCGTCGGTGTGCAGGTCGACCAGCCGCCCGTGTTCCTTCGCGGCGGCGAGGTATTCGCGCACCGCCTGGGCCGGGTCGGGGTCGGCGTAGGGCAGGCCGCCCACGACGTCGGCACCCAGCCGCAGGCCTTCGTCCAACAACTCGCGGGCCTGGGCGCCGGCCGCGCCGGAGACCGGGCCGACGAACGCCACCACTTGGAGGTCGACGATGTCGGCGTACTGCTGCCGCAGGTCGAGCAGCACCTTCAGCGGTCGCGTGCCGTTCTTCGCGTTGACGTCCACGTGCGTGCGGATCGCGGTGTAGCCGTGCCGCACGGCCAGTTCGATGCCCCGGCTCGCCCGTTCCCGCACGTCTTCGTCGGTCATCGTGGGCGCGAGCGCCGACATGACCTCGATCGCCCCCGCCAGGTCGCCGGTCGGGTTCGGCACCCGCCGCCCCAGGAACGCTTTGTCCAGGTGCGCGTGCGTTTCCGCCCCGGACGGCAGCAGCAGGTAACCGGCGAGGTCGAGCTCGTCCGCTCCCTCGCCGTCCCCGCCTATCGCGGCTATCTTGCCCTGGTCCAGCAGCACATCGGCGCGGCGGCCGTCGGGCAAGGTGGTACCGCGCAACAACAAACGGTCACCAGTCGGGCCCGTGGCGGATCCGCCTGTGCACGCGGCGGCACCGGCGGCGATCAGCGCACCGGCCATCACCGCGCGCCGGGAAATCTGCGTGTTCTGAGCAGCCAAGCCTGTCAATTCGATCCCAACCGTCGGCGGGCGCCAAGCACCCTCGGGAGCGTTCGCGGGGGCTCCCTCGACACCGGCCGGGATGATCACCGTAGCGGCTCGACCACGCGCTGACATGCCACCGTTCGGACGCAGTGGGCGACGGCAGCTGTCATCCCCTGATCAGTGCAGCACCGGGAACACCGCCGGGGTTCCGCGTCCGGTGGCGGCGTCGACGAGGGCGACCGGGTCGGCGGTCTCGGCCAGCAGGCGCACCGTCTCGCGCACCGGGGCACCGGCCATGGGACCCGGTGTCGGGAGGTCCAGCGCGGTGGCCATGTCGAAGTAGTGCACCACGGCCTCCATCGTGAAGATCCGGAGCGCTTCACCCGCGGGCACCACGGCCAGCCCGCCGTAGTCGACCTTGCGGTTCAGGTCGGTGGTGCGCAGCGCGGCGATGACCGCCGGCGCGACGTCGGTGAACTGCTCGACCAGCTCGGCGGTCGGGCTCTCGGCCCGTCGGATCGCTTCGGTGCGGACCTCCTCGCAGGTCTGGTCCGCGATGCCGCCCGGCTGCTGCATGAAGGCGAGCAGTTCGGCGGCGTCGGCGTGCGTCACCGGGGCAGCGGGTTCGGGCGCTTCGATCCCGGCCGCGGTGCCCGCGGGGAAGTCGCTGTGGTGGGCGAAGACGTCCTGGACCGACCAGTCGGGCAGCCGGGTCGGGCGGCGCCACTGCGCCTCGTCCAGCTCGCGGCCGAGTGCGGCCCACGCCTGCCAGGCCTGCTCCAGCGCATCGACGATCATTCGGCTCCAATCAGTTCGAAGGTCGCGCACGGTTGGCCGCCGAAGCGGGCGGCGTGGTGCTGGGCGGACTCCAGCACGATGCGGCGGGCGTGCTCCTCGGCCGGTTCGTCGCTCAGGGCCTCCAGGTAGGTCTGGTGCGCCGCCAGCGAGGCCACCCCCTGTTCCAGGTAGTCGGCGATGCCCACCGCGTGGGTCGGGTTCGGCGATGCGGCGATGCCGATCCAGCGCACGCCCTGCCACGGCTCGTAGCCCTGTTCGAGGAGATCGGGGAAGATCCACCGGTTCCCGGCGTCGGCGACCGCGTCCAGGGCGGCCCGGCCCACCGCGCGGTGGTCGGCGCTGTTCCAGCTCCCCGGGCCCCAGGAATCGTGGTGGTTGAGGGTGATCACCAGACCTGGTCGGTGCTCGCGGATGGCGCGGCAGAGGTCCTGGCGCAGCCGGAGGCCGTACTCGATCACGCCGTCCTGGTGGTCCAGGAACTCCACCGAGTGCACGCCGACCTTGGCGGCGCTCGCGTGCTGCTCGAGCTCGCGCAGCGGCGCGGCCTCCGACGGGGCTAGGCCGTCGATGCCCGCCTCGCCGCGGGTCACCAGCAGGTAGGCGACGTCGTGGCCGGATGCGGTCCAGGCGGCGACCGCGCCCGAGCAGCCGTACTCCAGATCGTCCGGGTGCGCGACGATCGCCAGCGCCTGCTGCCAGTCGGTCGGCACGGGTTCCAGCTCCTCGACCATCTCACTGCCTCCTGGGAAAGCTGCGGTCGATCAGAGTGTGGCGCAGCAGGGCCGGTGCGGCCGCATGTTTTCTCGGACAGCTGAGAAAAGCCGCTCATACCTGCGGGAACTGTGCGGTACGACACGCGGGCGGTGTGTCGGATTCCGTGCCGGAATTGCTGTCCCCAGCTTTTTCCGCCCGTTATCCGGCAAATTCGCGCAGTGGCATCTCTACGCCACCTAGACGTCGTTGGTGATCGGTCGCAATACGTTCGTCAAAGACCGAGATCCGGACGGCTAAGGGAGGTTGGTGCAGATGATCCTGCCCAGGACGCTGCGGCCCGTTGTCGGCTTGTTCATCGCTTTCCTGCTGGCTTTGGGAGTTCCGGTGGTGGCCTCGGCCGCCCCGGAGAACGTGCGGGTGGTCACCTACGACGCGGGCCAGTCCGCGGAGTTCCGCGACGCGGTGGACGCCGGTGCGAAGGTGTGGAACGACAACGTGCAGAACGTCAAGTTCGAGCCGGCCAACGGCGGCGCCGCCGACGTCGTGGTGCTCGCCGACGACGGTTGGCCGCGCACCGAGATGCGCGGGCTCGGCGAGGGCACGGTGTGGATGGGGCGCCAGGCGGTCAACGAGGGCCACGACACGATCCGCATCGCCGCGCACGAGCTCGGGCACATCCTCGGGCTGCCGGACAACCGCACCGGTGTGTGCGAGGACCTGATGTCGGGCGCCAGCGCCGGTCCGACGTGCACCAACTCGAAGCCGAACCCCGACGAGATCGCCGAGGTCGAGCGCAACTTCGCCGACGGCGTGCGGCTGGCTCCGCGCCTGTTCACCGAAGACGTGCTCGCCCTGTGGTGAGCACGCGGGCTGCGGTGGTCATCGCCCCGACCACCGCAGCCCAGCAGGTCATCCGCCGTGAGCACTTTGCGGGGCCATAGCACCGGAAAGTGCTCACGGGAACCGTTCTCGCCGTCGCATCGTCGAAATCGGTGAATCCAGCTCAGGTCGGGGTGGGGCCGGGCTAGGCTTGGTGATCATCATCCGGTCACCCGTGCGACGACGGCGAGCAGCGAGGCGGGCGAAGCGATGCACGACCAGCCAGGGCAGGACGACCAGCGTGAGGAGGCCGCGGCCGCCGCGCCGGACGACGCCGCCGAGTTACCGGAAACTCCCGAACCGGTTGACACCGCGGGAGAAACGCCGGACCCGGTCGCCGAGATCGCCGGGGCGGTTTCCGAGCTGACCGACCAACTGCGCCAGCACCACGACCGGGCCGCTGCGCGGGAACGGGTCATCGACAAGCTGCACGCCGAGGTGGAGCGGTTGCGCGCCGGGGAGCAGAACCTGCTGCTGCGCCCGATCACCACCGATCTGCAGAACCTCCGCAAGGACCTGCTGCACCAGGCCCGCACCCTGCCGCCCGAGCTCAGTCGGCAGCAGGTCGCCGACCTGCTCGAATCCTTCGCGCTGAGCGCCGAGCAGGCGCTGGAGCGCTGCGGCAGCGCGCCGATCCGGCCCGAGGTGGGCGCGGAGTTCTCCGCCCGCGAGCACCGGGCCGTGAAAACCCTGCCCGCCGAGGAACCCGAGCAGCACGAGCGGATCGCCCTCGTGGTCTCCGACGGCTACCTCGACACCACGACCGACCGCGTGACCGTCCCCGCGCGCGTGCACGTGTACCGCTGGAGCGCGACCACCGAGAACGACCCGCGAGCAGAGGGGATGAGCGCTGATGTCTGACGGCGATCTGCAGGTGTTCGGCATCGACCTGGGCACCACCTATTCGGCCATCGCCTACGTCGACGAGACCGGTCGCCCCGCGGTGTGCCGCAACACCGACAGCAGCGAGACGACCCCGTCGGTGGTGTTCTTCGAGAACGAGTCGAACGTGGTCGTCGGCTCGGTGGCGAAGAACTCCGCGATCATCGACCCGGACCGGGTGGTGTCGCTGATCAAGCGGCAGATGGGCAGCGAGGCCGAGTTCGAGTTCGACGGCAGCACCTACACCCCGGAGTCCATCTCCGCGCTGATCCTCAAGCAGCTCGCGCAGGACGCCGCCGCGCACACCGGTGGTGAGGTGGCCCGCGCGGTGATCACCGTGCCCGCGTACTTCGGCATGCAGGAGCGCAGCGCCACCAAGCAGGCCGGCACCATCGCCGGGCTCGACGTGATCGGCATCGTGCCCGAGCCGGTCGCCGCCGCGTTGCACTACGAGGCCACCACCGGGGCCGACGACAAGACGATCCTGGTCTACGACCTGGGCGGCGGCACCTTCGACACCACGGTGATCCGGGTGTCCACCGACGAGATCGTGGTGGTGTGCACCGACGGCGACGACCACCTCGGCGGCGCGGACTGGGACCTGCGGCTGCGCAACCACCTGCTGGCGAAGTTCCAGGAGCAGGCTCCCGACGACGTCGAGGTGGAGGACGACGAGGAGTTCCTGCAGTCGCTGGCGACCACCGCCGAGGACACCAAGAAGCAGCTGTCCAAGGCGGAATCCCGCGCGGTCGCGCTGCGCGGTGCCGGGGTCAGCGCGCGGGTGGAGGTGAGCCGCGCGCAGTTCGAGACCGAGACCCAGGACCTGCTGGACAAGACGGTCGACATCGTCAAGCGCACGCTGGCCACGCTGGAGTCCAAGGAGCCCGGCACGAAGATCGACGAGGTGCTGCTGGTCGGCGGTGCCACGAAGATGCCCGCGGTCACCGAGCGGCTGCGCGCCGAGTTCGGCTGGGACCCGAAGCTGCACGATCCGGACCTGGCGGTGGCCAAGGGCGCCGCGCTCTACGCGCTCGGCCGGGTGGTGCACCGGGAGGCGTCCGAGGACGGGTCCGCCGGTGTGTCCGAAGCCGTGCGGAACGTGGCTCAGCAGACCGGGATTTCGGTTCGGGCGCTGGAGAACCTGGCCGCCAAGCAGACCCGCAACGTGCTGCCCAAGGCCTTCGGCGTGAAGGTCGTCGACTCCTCCGACCCGGACTGGCGCAGCAAGCCCCTGCAGCACATCGTCAAGCACATGGTGCACGCGAACGACTCGCTGCCCACCGAGGAGCGCACGCTGGAGACGGCCACCGTCCAGGAGGGCCAGACCGGGGTGAGCATCGAGCTCTACGAGCAGTCCGGGGTGGTCGCCGGTCCGGATCTGGCGGAGAACAAGGAGATCAGCGAGGGCAAGGGGCTCATCGACGGGCTGCCGCCGATGCCGATCGGCTCCCCGGTGAACATCCGCATGACCGTCGACGACGAGGGCCTGCTCGAACTCACCGCCACCGAACCGTCCACCGGGAAGTCCCTGGACATCAAGGTCCGGGTCAGCGTCCGAAGCGATGAAGAGGTCCAGGAAGCAGCCAAGAAGATCGCCGGCATCACGGTTTCCGGCTGAGCCTCGACAAGAACCCTTCTCGGAGACGGGCTGCGATGCTGGTTTTTGATCCGAAGGCGTACGAGCGGGAAGTGGTGCGGCCGTTGCGGGGGCGCAGCGGCCGATTACCGGACGATCTGCTCACCCGGTACGCGATCGGGGCCGACTTCTCCGACGCGGACCTGGTGCAGCGGTTGTCGCAGGTCCGCTCGCACTGGAACAAGAGCGCCCAGTCCACCGCCAAGTCCAGCTTCACGACCAGCGTCTACAAGGCGTTCCTGCGCGAGGACGAGGAGCTGCGCCGCGAGCACGGCGCGGCGATGGAGCGGATGTCGTGGTGGCGCGCGCGGGACGACGACCGGGCGGCCGCCGGGCGGGCGCAGATCGACGAGCTCGCCCAGATGCTCCGGACCAACTTCGGCGAGGTCGGGCTGATCACGCCTGGTCAGCTGGAGGCGATGCGCGAGGCGTTCGGCCAGCTCGCGCCCGCTGAAGTCGGCGAGGCGCTGGCCAAGGCAGGCGTGCGGACGCAGGCCCCGCTGGACCTGCCGAAGACCTCCGGTCTGCCGGACACCCTGTTCCGGCGGTTGAAGGAACTGCTGGCCGATGCCGAGGTCACCGGCATCCCGGAGCTGCTGCACGGCAAGCTCAAGAGACGGCGGCCTGCTCCCGCCATTGCCGCAGCAGTGCGCCCACCGGGCGAGGTTCCACCGTCGTCACACCACGACAGTAGCCAGC
>NZ_JBEOVY010000325.1:0-8660 GCF_040295745.1 Saccharopolyspora sp. NPDC002686 | reverse complement strand
GGCCTCGCGGGGGTTTTGTCGTCGTGCCGTCAGGAGACCGCGGTCGAGGACAGGACCACCGGCTTGGCCTGGTCCGGGAAGCACAGGAACGGATCCCACTCACCGGTCTCCGGGTGCAGCCGCTCCCAGGTGAAGCCGAGGTCGTCGTAGCTGCTGCCACCGGGCTTGACCTCGACCGAGCCCGACCTCGGAGCGGTGAAGGAAAGCGTCAGCGTGGGCGGGTCGAACTCCGCACCCCCGGGCAACGGCCCGCTGATCTTCACGGTGAGCTTGGAACCCTCCACCGACGTGGTCACCTTCGAATCGCCGAGCCCGGAACCACCGGACAGCTTGTGGTCGTCCAGACCGGCGTTGGTCGGCAGCGCGTAGGACCACTCGACCCCGCGCAGCTCCTTGTTGAACGCCGGCACCGGGTAGATCGGCTGCGGGTCGATGACGACGTCGAACGACTCACCCGGGGCGGCGGTGGCAGGGGCGGTGACGTCGACGCCGCGGGCGTAGTCGGTCACGTCGATCCACTCGCCGGAGAGACGGGTCTTGCAGGTGAACGGGATGGACTGCGCCGCAGCAGCGGACGCGGTGCCCGGTAACGCGGCCACCGCCAGCGCGGCGACCGCCGTCGCCGCCAGTCGCTTCCCCCAGGTCAGGCTTGCCGACATCGGTTCCCTCCGAATTGCGCGTGTTCCCCCGAACGGGAGACCTGTGGGCCCACCCTGGCGTCCCCACCTCGAACCGCGCTTGAAGCCCGGTCGGCGCGCAGAACCCGTCGGTCAGGCCTGCTTCGGGGGATCCGCGGGCGCCTTCGGTGAGAGCAGCCGGCGGGGTCCGGGGCCTTCCGCACCGAGCTCGTCGTAGGGGTTGGCCAGCACGCACTTGCTCATCGACAGGCAACCGCAGCCGATGCAGTCGGCCAGGTCGTCGCGCAGCCGCTCCAACGCATCGATCCGTTTCTGCAGCTCGCCGTGCCAGCTCTCCGACAGCCGCGCCCAGTCCTCGCTGGTCGGCGTGCGGTGCTCGGGCAGCGTCGCGAGAGCGGCTTTGATCGCGTCGAGCGGAACCCCGACGCGCTGCGCGACGCGGATGAACGACACCCGCCGCACCACCTCGCGCAGGTACCGCCGCTGGTTGCCCGCGGTGCGCCTGCTCCGGATCAGCCCCTTGCCCTCGTAGAAGTGCAGAGTCGACACGGCGACCCCGGTGCGGGAGGCCACCTGGCCGATCGTCAGTTCCTTCGTGTTCCAGGCTGGTTGATCCACAACTCCAGTCTATGGGTTCAGGTGAACGGAAGGTGTCCGATCGACCTGCGCTCGAACGGCTTTCGAACGGGGTGCCGGAGCGTTGGCATTGACCTCAAGTCGGGTTGAGGTTCCAGCATGGTGGGGAAGGCCTCGTACGAGATCGGAGCATCGTGGAAATCGGAATCGGCTTGCCCGGGCACGTCCCCGGGGTGGACGGACGGACCCTGGTCGAATGGGCGCGCCGCGCTGAGGCGCGCGGTTTCAGCACGCTCAGCGTCAGCGACCGCCTGGTGTGGTCGACGCCGGAGCCGCTGACCGCGCTGGCGGCAGCGGCGGGCGCGACCGAGCGGATCAAGCTGCTCACGACGGTGCTGATCGCGCCGCTGCACAACAACCACGCGCTGTTCGCCAAGCAGACCGCCTCGATCGACCAGCTCGCCGGTGCGGGCCGGCTGCGCCTGGGCCTGGCTCCCGGGCTGCGCGACGACGACTTCACCGAGAGCGGCGTCGACTTCAGCACCCGGGGAAAGCAGTTCGACGCGCTGCTCGACCGCGCTGCCGAGGTGTGGGGCGGGCAGACCGGCATCGGACCGGCCCCGGCCACGGATGGCGGCCCGAAGGTGCTGTTCGGCGGCATGTCCCCGGCCGCGATCCGGCGCGTGGTCACCAAGGGCACCGGCTGGATCGCCGGGGATGCCACGGTCGCTGATGTCGAGGGCTTCGCCCCGGGCCTCCGCGAGGCGTGGACGGCGGCAGGTCGCGAAGGTGAACCGACCATCGTCGCGTCGGTGATGTACGCGCTGGGCCCGGACGCGCGCCAGTCGGTGGAGAAGGCGATCAGCGCCTACTACGCCTTCGGCGGAAGCGAATACGTCGACTACGGCATCGACATCGCCCACACGACCCCGGAGAGCATCACCGCGGCGGTCGCGGACTTCGAGAAGGCCGGTGTCCACGAACTCCTCTTCATGGGCAACGACGCCAACCCCGACCAGGTCGACCTCCTCGCCGACGCGCTCGGCCTCTGAAAACCCGTCCGGCGCAGCCACAACGCGCTGGTCCAGGGGCCGATTCCCCTGGGCGGCTGGGAAGACCGCAGGATCACTCAGGTGACCTGCGGTTCTTCTTCTCCCCGCGTCGTGGGGTTCAACGGCCGGACGGCAGCCTTCGCCGCAGCATCACGATCGCCAGCACGAACAGGCCGGCTTCGACGACCAGGGACAGCACGCCCAACGGCTCCGCCCAGTTGCCCATGTCGTCGCTGTAGTCCGGCAGTCCCGTGCTTCGGGAGAGCACGTAACCCGCGAACGGTCCGGCTGCGACACCCAGCGCCAGGATCCAGCCGACCCGATCCCAACCGGCGATCAACAGCAGTGCCACCAGCACTCCTGCGGCCTCCAAGATGTAATACAGGATGCCCACGTACGCGGGCTCCTTCGAGCCCGGGAAACCGCCCTGGTCAAGCACGTGGATGACAGCCACCGCGATGCAGAGCACCGCCCCGGCGGCTCGGGCCGCGACACCACTCGCCAGTGCTGGACGCGTTGTACTGCTCGCATCGTCCCCGGTCATCAACCCGCCTCCAGGCTCGATGCGATCAGCTTGGCCAAACGACCGGCGGGTCGCCAGGGAACAAAGTCACCGCGGTGCACAGCGCATCGAGTGCCCGGGGCGGACGATCGCCCGCCTGCGCGCCCACCCAGCAACAACCGCTGACCTTGACCAGGAGTCAGTGGTGCAGGGCGTGGATTGCTTGCCGGCACATGTCCGCGCAGTGCCGGGTTGCATCTGCGCACATACGGCAGTGCGTGTGCCGCTCGGCGTGTTCGTTGCGCAGCTGGTTGCTGCGTTCGCATGCGACCAGACATGCTTCGAGCTGCACCGTTGTTAGGCTCCGCGAAAGGAAAAGGTGCGCTCGCGACGGGTGCGTCGTCGGGTTCGGATGGGGTGGATGCGTGCTCGATTACGACCGCGAGGCTCGGAATTACGACGCAACCCGAGGCGGCGAACCCAGAGCGCAGGCCGCGGCGGACACGCTGGAACGGCTTCTGCCGCAGGGATCTTGCACGATTCTGGACGTCGCTTGCGGCACGGGCATCATCACCAGGAAGTTGCTGCGGCCGGAGCGGACCGTGCTGGGGGTCGACCGTTCGTCCGGGATGCTGGGCTTGGCGATGAAGCGGATTCCGCGCGGCGTCGTGCGCGCCGATGCCGCGCGGTTGCCGTTCGCGTCGAACAGCGTGGACGCGGTGGTGATCGTCTGGCTGCTGCACCTGCTCCGCGACCCCGCGCCGGTGCTGGTCGAGGCATCCAGGGTGCTGCGCCCCGGCGGGGTTCTGATCACCACCGTCGACAAGAACGACGCGTACTTCGTCGAAGAGAGCGATGTCGCCCGGGTCACCGCGGAACTGAGGAGCCAGTACGCGCCCCGAGTGCGCGACCACCGTGCGCGAGTGCTCGACTGGGCGGCGAAGCGCGGTTTGGGGCTCGCAGGTGAAACGGTGTTCCCCGGAGTCGGCCAAGGCCGCAGCCCGCGCGAGTGGCAGCAGGCGATCGAGACCGGCGAGATCCCGTGGTGCAAGCGCGCTGCCCCGGACCAAGTAGTGGACGTGCGTCGACGTCTCTCCGCGCTGCCGCACCAGGACGCAGCACGCCCGGATCCGCTCTACCGCCTGCTGGCGCTGGAGAAGGCCGTCTAGATCGCGTGCCGCGGCAACGGCTCCGCCGTGGTTGGCAACGATAGCGACCGCGGCGGAGCCGTTCGGCGGGACTACCTTTCGGCGACCAGCTTTTCGAGGCGTTCGGCCACTGCGAAGGGGGTGGGGAGGCCTCGCATCTCCGCGGCGACCGAGGCGGCTCGGGTGCGGTAGGTGGGATCGGCGAGGAGCTCCTCGCAGGCCCTGGCGAGGTTCTCCGGGGTGTCGTCGCCCGGCGTGATCATCGTGGCCGCGCCGTAGTCGGTCAGGCGGGTCGCGTAGTCGACCACGTAGGGCAGGTACGGGATGAGGACCTGCGGGACTCCGTTGGCCATCCCGGTGAGCATCGTGTTCCCACCGGTGTGGTGCACCAGCAGCGAGCACGTCCGCGCCACCACGTCCAGCGGCAGCCAGCCCATCCGCACGTTGTCCGGCAACGTCCCCAGCTCCTCCGCCGCGCTCGGCGGAACCGCGATCAGCAGTTCGACGTCCAGCCCGCCGACCTTGTCCACCAGGCCGCGGAGGATGTCGATGTCGAACTCCTTGGTGACCCGGCTGCCCGCGGTCACCAGCACCCGGGGCCGCTCGCCCGCGGTGTGCATCCACGGCTCCACCGGGGTCTGCGTGTTCGCCGGGATGTAGCGCATGAGCTGCGCGGGCGGGGCGTCGGCGCGGCGGAGGCTCGGCGGGCAGATGTCGACGAACAGGTCCGGCTCGGGCATCGACCGCAGGCCGAGGCTCTCCAGCTCGGGCGCCAGCTCGGCGGTCGCCGCGAGGTCGATCTGCCGCGGCTCGCCCATGTCGATGGCGTGGTTGACGAACGGCACGCCCAGGTGCGCGGCGATCAGCGGCGCGGCGAACGACAGCGCGCCGCCCACCACCAGGTCGGGCTTCCAGTGCTCGGTGAACGGTTTGAGACCGGCGAAGCTCGCCGCGGCGAAGCGCCCCATGCCGCGGCCGTTGAAGATCGTGCGGTCGTGCACGTCGGTCGGGCGCTGCATCGCAACGCCGTTGCGGTCGGAGAACATGAAGTCGAGCATCGTCTTGTCGGTGACCGGGACCGGCGCGATGCCGCCACCGGCCACGGTGGACATGACGTTCGACGGCGCCGCCATGAAAACTTCGTGACCCAGGTTGCGGAGGGTCTGCGCCAGGGGAGTGATCGCGAAGATCACGCCGCCGCTGCCGCCCGCGACGAATAGCACCTTCATGGACTGCAGCGTCGGCCGCACCGGTCGAACCCGGCTCGAGGTGTTCTCGACCACCTGGATCCGCCCGGCGAGGTTGACCTCAACTTCGCTTGAGGTTGCACGATGGGCGCATGCTGATCGATTTCGCAGGGGGACAGGTATGAAGGCGATCGTGTTCGACGCACCGGGCGGTCCGGAGGCGCTGCGGTTGGCCGAACTGCCCGACCCCCGGCCCGCCGATGGCCAGGTCCGGGTGCGGGTGAAGGCCGCCGGTGTCCAGCCCTACGACTACGCGGTCCGGCAGGGCTGGGTGCCGCGCGGGGTGGAGGTGAGCTCGCCGTCCTTGCTGGGCAACGAGTTCTCCGGTGTGGTCGACGAGGTGGGGCCCGGCGCCACCGGGTTCCCCGTCGGCACCGAGGTCGTGGGCTTCGCGGTCCTGGCCTGCTACGCCGAGTACGTCGTGGTGCCGACCGACCAGATCGTGCGGAAGCCCGAGACGATGAGCTTCCTGGAGGGCGGCGGGCTGTCCGGGTGCGGCCAGGCCGCGCACACCGCGCTGGAGGTGCTCGGCGTCCAGAAGGGCGAGACGGTGCTCGTCCACGCGGCGGCCGGCGGGGTCGGCACGATCGCGGTGCAGCTCGCCGTGGACCTGGGGGCCACGGTGATCGGCACGGCCAGCGAGGCCAACCACGACTACCTGCGCTCCCTGGGAGCCGTCCCGGTGACCTACGGCGACGGTCTGGTCGAGCGGGTCCGCGAGGTCGCCCCGCAGGGCGTGGACGCGGCCATCGACGGGGCGGGGGAGCAGGCGCTGCGCCAGTCGCTCGAGCTGGTCGAAGACCGCTCCCGGATCGGGACGCTGGTCGAATTCGGCCTGGTCGAGGAGCTGGGCGTGCGACCGCTGGTCAGCCAGCGCTCGGCCGCGCGCCTGGCCGCGCTGACGGAGCTGAACGCCCGCGGCGGCTTGGCCCTGCACGTCCGCAGCACCTATCCGCTGGCCGAGGCGGCGAAGGCGCACGTCGAGGTCGAGTCCGGCCACGGGCGGGGCAAGGTCGTGCTCTCGATCGACTAGGCGATCGGCCCGGCCGGTGGGAACCGCTGTTCCGGCCGGGTTCTCCGCACCGACACGACTACGGGGAAAGAGACGAGGATGAAGATCGAGATCTGGTGGGACCCGGTGTGCCCCTGGTGCTACCTGGGCAAGAAGAACTTCGAGGCGGCCTACGACCGCTTCGAGCACCCCGACCGGATCAGCGTCACCTGGCGGGCCTTCCAGCTCGAACCGGACGCGAGCACCGAACCCGGTCCGACCACAGTGGACGTGATGGCCCCGTACAGCTCGCGCGAGTCGGTGCTGGCGCGGTTCGCGCAGATCGCCGCGCTCGGCGAGGAGCACGGCCTGGCCATGAACATCACCACGGCGAGGCCGGTGAACGCCTTCGACGCGCACCGCGTTGCCCTCCTCGCGCAGGACGAGGGGCTGTTCCGGGAGTTCTCCGGCGCGGTGCTGCACGCCTACCACACCGAGAACCGCAACATCGCGGATCACGCGGTGCTCCGGGAGCTCGCCGAGTCCGCCGGGCTGGACGGGGCGAAGACCGCTGCTGTCCTGGACGGCTCGGACTACGCCGACCAGGTCGAGTCCGATCGGCTCCGCGCGCGCAGGCTCGGGGTCGGAGGCGTCCCGTCGTTCGTGATCGACGGACAGGTCCTGCCCAGCGGGCCGCAGTCGGTCGACCGGCTGCTGGCAGTGCTGGAGAGCGCTCCCGCAGCCAGCTGATCGGCGTGCTGGCCGGGTTGGGCGAGGCCGCCCAACCCGGCCAGCACCGGTCGTCAGGGCTGTCCCGGTTGCCCAGTAGCCGGGTCGAGGAACAGCCGTCGATCCGACGGGTGCTGGAAGTCCAGCATCCCGTTGAGCGTGCCGGCGCGTTCGTCGAAGGAGGCGTCGCCGAGGCGGCCGAGACCCCAGTTGTCCTCGATGAACCGGATCGTCGAGGCCTGGTCCGTGACGCCGTGATCGACGTAGTTCTGCTTGGCGTACGGCGAGATGACCAGCAGCGGCAGCCGCGGGCCGTAACCACAACGGCCTTGGTAGCCGCCCATCACCTGCTTCGGGTCGTTGCCGCAGTGGCCCGGGGCGGTGAGGGCGTCCTGGGCGGTGTGGGACTGGTTGACCAGCGGTCCGGGCTGGTGGTCGTACCAACCGTCGGAGTCGTCGTAGGCGACCACGACGGCGGTGTCCTTCCACTCGGGCGTCTTCTGCAGCCGGTTGATCGTGTCGACGACGAAGCGCTGCTCGTCGATCGGGCTCGAGTAGGCGGCGTGCCCGTCCTGGTAACCGGGGGGCTTGAGGAAGCTCACCGCGGGCAGGTGACCGGCACCCACCGCGTCCCAGAAGTCGGACATGTCGTACTGGTGGTTGGCCTGGTCGGTCTGGCCGATCATCGCCGTGGACGACGGCGGCAGGTGGTGCGGGTTGGCCGTTTGCGGGTAGTACTGGAACGGTTCGTGGTGCGGGATGTAGTCGCCCTTCCAGCCCTTCTCGCCGGTGTGACCGAGCGCGGCACCAACGGGATGTCCGCCCAGCAACGAGCCATCGGGCTGCTTGACCGTGCACTTCGCCGTGCCGTCGGCCCCGCGCTGCACCGGTTTGAAACCGCCCTGGAACCAGCCCCAGGTCAGGCCTTTCTCGTTGAGCGAATCCCCGATGTTGCGGCCGGAGAGCTGGACCTGCTCGCGGTCGCTGCAGTCGTCGCCGTAGGGCTGCGGGTCGCCGATGACGGTGCCGCCCGCGGTTTCGTCGCTCGGGAACGGCTTGCCGGGGGCCGGAACCTCCTTGGTGACACCGTGCGTCTGACCCGACACGAGGTTGAGCGCGCCTGGCGTGGAAGGGCCGAACGTCGAGCCGTAGGAGTTGTCGCTCATGGCGAAGTTCTGGGCGTAGTTCCACATCCCGGTGACGGTGTTGCCGTCGTAGTAGTCCATCACCTGGCGCGGATCACAACCGGGATCGTGGGCGCCGACGGTTTCGACGAACTTGTCCATCTTGTACCCGTCGAACGCGGCTTGCTCAGCGCCGTACTCGTGGTCCTGGTCGCAGGTGAGCGCCTGCGCCGGCCCGAGCCGTTGCGGGTTCGCTTCGTTCGGGTTGTGGTTGAGCAACTCCGGGGTCAGCCCGTTCACCTGCGGGGTGTTGGGCTTGGCGTGGAAGCGCTGACCGTCGGTGTTCGCCGCGTTCGGATAGGTGCCGAAGTAGTGGTCGAAGGAGACGTTCTCCTGGTAGATCACCACGACGTGCTTGATCGGCGTCGCCGTAGCGGCGGTCGGCATCGCTGCGGATGCCGAAGCGCAGCCGGCGACGGCCACCAGGCTCGTTGCCGCCGCGCAACCCACTGCCACGCGCACGGCCTTGTTTCGTCGCAACTGTCGCTTTCCCTTCTCGAGAGTTTCCGCCACGGGCGGACCGGTGCGTGCGCCGATAGGCAGCAGGCCCGGGCGATGCGTGAGCTGTACCTGCTGATGCGAGCACGTCGAGA
>NZ_JBEOVY010000324.1:0-8774 GCF_040295745.1 Saccharopolyspora sp. NPDC002686 | reverse complement strand
ACACGGTGCCCGACGACGCCAAGACCGAAGAGCTCACCGACATCATCGAGTGGCTGGGCGAACTCGTGCGCCAGGTCGACTCGAGCCTGCTCGACCGGGTTCGTCAAGGGCATCGGCGACTCGGTGCGGGTCACCGACCCGCTGGGCTTCCCGTACGAGTTCTTCTACCAGGTCGACCACGTCGAGCGGCTGGCCTGGCGCTACGACTTGTACACCCCGGGTGCGCTGGTCCGGCTCGACCACTTCAACCAGGTCACCCCGGACGTGCCGAAGGGCCGGGAATACCTGGAGGAGCTGGGTTTCCGGGTCACCGAGGACATCAAGGACGAGGAGGGCACCACCTACGCGGCGTGGTTGCGGCGCAAGGCGACCGTGCACGACACCGCGCTCACCGGTGGTGACGGGCCGCGGCTGCACCACATCGCCTTCGCCACCCACGAGAAGCACAACATCCTCGCCATCTGCGACAAGCTCGGCGCGTTGCGCAAGTCCGACGTCATCGAGCGCGGTCCCGGGCGGCACGGCGTGTCCAACGCCTTCTACCTCTACATCCGCGACCCCGACGGGCACCGGGTCGAGATCTACACCCAGGACTACTACACCGGTGACCCGGACAACCCGGTCGTGACCTGGGACGTCCACGACAACCAGCGCCGGGACTGGTGGGGCAACCCGGTCGTCCCGTCCTGGTACACCGAGGCGTCGCCGGTCCTGGACCTCGACGGCAACCCGCAGCCGGTGCAGGAGCGCACGGACGCCAGCGAGATGGCCGTGACGGTCGGCGCGGACGGGTTCTCCTACACCCGCAAGGACGACGTGGACGCCGGCTTCAAGCTCGGAAACTCGTTGTGAGCGGCGGACTTCCCGCCGGACTGCACGGGCGATCCCCGGCGCAGCACTGAACACGATCAACCCACAACGATGTGAGGAGGAACCGTGCAGTTCCACCACCACGGGTACGTTTCCGGCGACCCGCGCGTCCAGCCGGCCGCGGGGGTCGGCGTGGACCGGCCCGAGGAGCTCCCGGACGAGGTCGACGTCCTCATCGTGGGCAGCGGCCCGGCCGGGATGATCGCCGCCGCCCAGCTGGCGCAGTTCCCCGGCATCGTCACGCGCGTCATCGACCGCCGTCCTGGTCGCCTGGAGGTCGGCCAGGCCGACGGCATCCAGGCCCGCAGCGTGGAGACGTTCCAGGCGTTCGGCTTCGCCAACCGGATCATCGAAGAGGCCTACCGGATCACCGAGATGGCCTTCTGGAAACCGGATCCGGAGAACCCGGAGAACATCGTGCGCGCCGCGCGCGCTCCCGACGACCCGTCCGGGATCAGCGAGTTCCCGCACCTGATCGTCAACCAGGCCCGCGTGCTCGACTACTTCGCCGAGTACGCGCGCAACGCCCCGGCGCGGCTGGTGCCGGACTACGGCTACGAGTTCGTCACCCTCGACATCGCGGAGGAGGGGGAGTACCCGGTCGCGGTCACCCTGCGCCGCAGCGCGGGGGAGGACGAGGGCGCGCAGCGGACGGTCCGGGCCAAGTACGTGATCGGCTGCGACGGCGCGCGCAGCAAGGTGCGCGAGTCGATCGGCCGCGAACTCGTGGGCGACCAGGCCAACCACGCCTGGGGTGTGATGGACGTGCTGGCCGAGACCGATTTCCCGGACATCCGGACCAAGTGCGCCATCCAGTCCCACGACGGCGGCAGCATCCTGCACATCCCGCGCGAGGGCAACCACCTGTTCCGGATGTACGTCGACCTGGGCGAGGTCTCCGAGGACGACAACGGAGCGGTGCGCAACACCACGCAGGAGGAGGTCGAGGCCCGCGCCAACGTGATCATGCACCCGTACACGCTGACGGTGAAGCACGTCTGCTGGCGCAGCGTGTACGAGGTGGGGCACCGGCTCGCCGCGAAGTTCGACGACGTGCCGGAGGAGCTGGTGGGCATCCGCAGCCCGCGGGTGTTCATCACCGGCGACGCCTGCCACACCCACAGCGCCAAGGCCGGGCAGGGCATGAACGTGTCGATGCAGGACGGCTGGAACATCGCCTGGAAGGTCGCGCACGTCCTCGAAGGGCGAGCTCCCGAGTCGCTGCTCGACACCTACTCCGCGGAGCGCCAGGTGATCGCGCAGAACCTGATCGACTTCGACCGGGAGTGGTCGAGCCTGATGGCGGCCAAGCCGGAGGAGATGGACGATCCCTCGCAGCTGGAGGACTTCTACGTCAAGACGGCCGAGTTCCCGGCCGGTCTGATGACGCAGTACCAGCCGTCGATGATCGTCGGCACGGCCGTGCACCAGCACCTCGCGACCGGCTTCCCGGTCGGCAAGCGCTTCAAGTCGAACGCGGTCACGCGGGTCTGCGACGCCAACCCGGTCCACCTCGGCCACCACCACCGCGCGGACGGCCGCTGGCGGATCTACGCGTTCGCCGACCGGCCGGCCGCCGGGCAGCCGTCGAAGGCGACCGACTTCGCCGAGTGGATCGCCGCCTCCCCGGAGTCGCCGGTGGTGGCCTACACGCCGAAGGACGGGGACGTCGACGCGTGGTTCGACGTCAAGGTCGTCTACCAGCAGCCCCACACCGGAATCGACCTCGCCGCGGTGCCGCGCGCGTACCTGCCGAAGGTGGGACCGTTCGACATCGTCGACTACGAGAAGGTCTACGCCGCGGACCCGAAGGACGACATCTTCGAAGCACGCGGCATCGACCGCGGCGGAGCCCTCGTCGTGGTGCGCCCGGACCACTACGTCGCGAACGTCCTCCCGCTGGATGCCGTGGAGGAGCTGGCGGAGTTCTTCGCGGGCATCTTCAACGCCCAGCGGCAGCCCGTCCGCAGCTGAGCACCGGGGAACCGCAGTTTCAATTGAAACTGCGGTTCCCCGGCGTGTCGTACCCCGACACACCGGAGGATGTGGACAGGTCCCGGTTCCGGTGGACGGATCACCGCAAATTCAATGGAAATCGGACGTGCGATTTCCATTGAGCCTTTTTCATCCTGTCCGGGCTGTGACCGCGAAGCATGACCGGCGCCGTGCGGTGAGGGTCGCATGCGCCGCAGGCGCATAGCCCACCCTCGGCGCTTGCACCGCCGCGGGTTCTCAGCGTCCGCCTGGCGAGGACGGCCCGACTGCCGTGTATTGGCATACATAAGGGTGGGCACCCGGAGTCCAGGCGGGCACTGAGGTTCCGCTACCGGCACCGCCACGCAGGACGAGGATGGAAAAACCTCATTGAATTTGCGTCTCCCGGTCGGGTGGGGCTGCCGTCAGGTGGTCGAGGGCTCGGTCTCGTTCGCCGCGGTGTTGGTCTGCTGCTTGGCGTAGGACTTGAGGTCGAAGGCCGGGTCGGCTGCTTGTTCCGGGGTGAGGGGGAGGCCCTTCGCCAGGAGGCGGCGCGCGGCTACGTGGTCGGCGGGTTGGTTGGCGGACTCGACCGCTGCCAGGCCGCCGTCGCGGAAGCGGAAGATCGAGCACCTCCCGGCATCGGTGTCTCCGCGGAGGACGTTCTCGTCGCCGGGCAGTCCGAGTCCGGCGATCTGCAGCCGCAGATCTCCCTGGTTGCTCCAGAACCACGGGACGTCCTGGTAGGGGGCAGGCCCGTCGAGGATCACGCGGGCGACGTGCCGGGCCTGGTCGGTGGCGTTCTGCACGGATTCCAGCCGGTTGCGCGCCCCGAGGTGGTGGCTGGGGAAGTTGGCGCAGTCGCCGATCGCGTAGATGCGCTCGTCGTCGGTTCGCAGCGAGGCGTCGACGACCACGCCGTCGTCCACGGAGAGCCCCGCCTGCTCGGCGAGTTCCACGCGCGGCGTGACACCGACGCCCACCAGGACGAGGTCGGCCGGATACCGCCTGCCGAGCGAGCTGACCACCGCTGCGACCCGGCCGTCGCAGCCCTGGAACGACTCGACGCCTTCGCCGACCCGCAGATCGATGCCCGCTCGCCGGTGCGCGTCGGCCACGAAGTCCGACAGCGGCGCGGACAGCACTCGTCCCATCGGCCGTTCCGCCGATTCCAGCACCGTCACGTCGACACCGCGTTTGCGGGCCGCTGCGGCGAATTCGAGCCCGATGAACCCCGCGCCGACCACCACCGCGGAGCGGGCTTGGTCGAGGTCCGCGCGGACGGCGCGCGCCTCGGCCAGCGTGCGCAGGTGGTGGACGCCGTCGAGGTCGCCGCCCGGAACCCGCAGCGTCCGGTTGGCCGACCCGGTGGCCAGCACCAGGTGGGAGTACGGCAGGACAGCGCCGCTGTCGAGGACCACCTCGCGCCGCGCCCGATCGATCGCCGTGGCGCGCGATCCGATCCGCACGTCGACGTCGATCCCGGTGAAGTGGTCGGCGGCGCGGATGGGCAGCGGTGCGGGTTCACCGCCGGGACGCAGGTAGTCCTTCGACAGGGGCGGGCGCTGGTACGGCGGGTCCTCCTCCTCGCCCACGACGGTGATGGCAGCGGCGAAACCCGCAGCACGCAGCGAATCGGCGACTTGGAGCCCACCCAAGCCGGCACCGACGATGACGACGCGATCCGGTGCGGTCAACGGTCACACCTGCCCGGCGGGGACGTCGACGTCGATCTGCTCCGCGTCCACGCCGAGCGCGATCTGGCAGCCCAGCCGACTGCGCTGCTCATCGCGGGGCGCAGCAGTGCATTCGAGCATCTCCTCCTCGTCCTCGCCGATCTCCGGCAGGCCGTCGAGGAACGGCTCGCGGACGTACACGTGGCAGGTCGCGCACATGGCCTGCCCGCCGCATTCCCCGACGATGCCGCGCACGCCGTTGCTCACCGCAGCCCGCATGATGCTGGTTCCGGACTCCGCCTCGACGGCGTCCACAGTGCCGTCCTGGTGGTGGAAGTTCACCTTTGCCATGGGAAGTTCTCCTCGCTAGTCCTGCCCGGGGTTCGACAAACGGCTCATCACCACAGCACCGGGAGCTGGAGCACGCCGCGGAACACCCACCCGCCCGCTCGCGCCGGTGCGTCCGGATCCAGGCGCAGGTTCGGCAGCGCGTCGAACAGGCGCGGCATGGCGACACCCACGACGGAGGCGCGGGCGACCCAGGCACCGGCGCAGAAGTGGTTCCCGCCGCCGAAGGCGAGGTGCGGTTGCTTGGGGCGGTTGATGTCGTAGCGCTCCGGGTCGTCGAAGACCTTCGGATCCCGGTTGGCGGCGCCCACGACAACTCCGAGACGGGCGCCCTTCGGCACCAGCACGCCTTCGAGAACGGTGTCCCGGGTGGATTCCCGGGGGTACATGCCGATGGGAGCGACCCAGCGGATGGACTCCTCGAACGCGGTGGACCACAGCGACGGTTCGGCCAGCACCTGCGCGAGCTGGTCCGGGTTGGACAGCAACGCCCACACCGTCGTGCCCAGCGCGTCCCGCGGCTCGTTGAGCCCGCCGCCGATGGTCATCTTCAGGTTGGCGCGGATCGCTTCCAGGGGGATCGGCAGGTGGGCCAGCCCGGACAGCAGGCTGTGATCGGGATTGTCCCGCAGGTGCGGCAGCATCTCGTCGATCGCGGCGTCGACCTCGCGCGACGACCGTTCGGCCTCGGCCCACACGTCGGGGTCGTCGGCGTAGTTCCCGGTCCCGTCGATCAGCGTTTGCGACCAGCGCTGGAGATCTTCCTGCGTCGCGTTGTGGAAACCCATGATGATCCGCAGGTTCTCGGCGGCGTAGGGCGCGGCGAACTCGGCGATGAGATCGGCGCCGGGACCGGCCTCTTCCAGGCGCCCCAAGTACGTCGCGCAGTTCTGCTCGAAGACCGCGTTCCAGTGCCGCTTGATCGTGTTCGGTCGGAGCACGCCGCCGTAGGACTTGCGGTCGACGTCGTGCGCGGGGTCGTCCTTGCGGAGCATGCTGTGCCCCATCGCCCGCTTCATGAGCGAGCCGGATTCGTCCGCGGAGAAGCGCTCCTGGTCCTGCTCGATGGTGTGGCAGGCGGCGTAGTCGGTCACCATGTACCGGTTCACCGCGGGAACCCAGTGCACCGGTGCTTCGGCGCGCATCCGCTGGTAGAGGGGGAAGGGATCGGCGTGCAGCTCCGGGATGGTGACCCAGTCCGCGACCGGGATCGGGCGGGCCTGCGTCGAGTCGACCGTCGGCGTCATCGTTGACTGCCTCCACTTCGTCGAGGATCGCCTGCGAGCCTCGCATCGCGGATCAGCGCATGTAAACTTCAAAGTTGTTCGATATATCCACTACTGAGTAGTGTTTCCGGACTGGCCTGTGCGGATCGGTCCGGGAGGCGGCGGTGGCCAACTACACGCTTCGGCAGCTGGCGTACTTCGTCGCTGTCGCGGAAACAGGTTCGATCTCGGGAGCGGCGGGCGGGTTGCACGTCTCGCCCACGGCGGTCGCATCAGCGCTCACCGAACTGGAGAAGGTCTTCGGCACCCAACTCGTGGTGCGCCGCAAAGCCCACGGGGTGTCGTTGACGCCGTCCGGGAGCTACCTGCACTCCCGCGCCGCGGACTTGCTGCGCCAGGCCGACGACCTGGAGCTCAACGTCGCCAGCGGGGGAGCGGAGCTCAACGGTCCGCTGGTGATCGGCTGCTACTCCACCGTCGCGCCGACCGTGGTGCCGCCGCTGCTGGAGTGGTTCGCCGACAACCATCCGAAGGTGCAGGTGCGGGTGCTGGAAGGCAGCCAGGTGGAGCTGCCGAACCGGCTGCTCGCCGGTGAGCTGGAGCTGGCGGTGGTGTACGACCTGAACCTCCCGACGGGCCTGAACTCCGTGGTGCTCTACGAAGCCCCGGCCTACGTCCTCCTGCCCGCCGACCACCGCCTGGCGAACCGGACGGCGGTGTCGCTGCGGGAATTGGCCGACGAACCGATGATCCTGCTCGACGTGCCGCCGGCGGCGCAGCACACCATGGCCCTCTTCGACCGCGCCGGTGTGGAGCCGAACGTCGCCCTGCGGGCGTCGGACTTCGAGCTGACCCGTTCGCTGGTCGCGCGCGGGATGGGGTACGCGATCCTGATCCAGCGGCCCGTCGTCGGCCAGTCCTACGAGGGATTGCCCGTGGTGGTCAAGGAGATCCGGCCGGCAGTCCGGCCGATCCGGGTGAAGGCGGTCTGGCCGGAGACCGTTCGGCTGACCGATCGGGGCCGGGCGCTGCTCGACTTCGCGCGCGACGCGGGCTTCGGGAACGCGCAACGGGGCAGGATTCCGGGCGGGACCTCGGTCGTCGTGCGGAGCTAGCGCGGGGAACGCGCTCGACGACACCGGCGCCGTGGAGGTCCACAGCGCCGGTGTCACGGGGGGAGCCGTCAGGCGCGGGGGCCGCCCGCGTTCGACGGGGTGCCCGGGGCGTGGAACGGGCCGGTGATCGCGAAGACGTGACCCGGCGACTGGATGTTGGCGAACAGCATCCGGCCGTCCTCGGTGAAGGTCGGGCCGGTGAACTCCTTGTCGACGCTCACCTCGTTGCGCGCCATCGGGTAGCTGTCGCCCTCCTTGGTGATGCCGACGAGGTGCTGGATGCCCTCGCCGTCCTCGGCGAGGATCAGACCGCCGTTCGGGTCGACGACGATGTTGTCGGGACCGTCGAAGTTCTCGTCCTCACCGGGGTTCGGGTTCACCTTGAAGATGGTCTTCAGGGTGACGGTTTCGGTGGCCGGGTCGTAGAACCACACCTGGCCGTCGTGCTCGTTGGCGCTGCCGTCGCTCGCCCGGGCGTAGCTGGCGACGAAGTAGTGGCCGCCGTCGCCGAAGTAGGCGCCCTCGAGCTTGTGGCTGGAGGTGACCTCACCCGCGCCGAACTGCTTGCGGATCGAGACCTCGGTGGCGAGCCGGTCCGGGACCCCGACCCACTTCACGTCGTAGCGGGTGCCCGGCTGGGTGGCCTCCGACAAGTCGGCGATCCGCTTGGTGCCCAGGTAGCAGACCATCGCCTCCAGGGTGCCGGCGGTGTCGCCGCCCTCGGAGAGCGCCAGCTTGCGCAGCGCACCCTTACCTCCGGTGAAACCGGCCGGTGGGGTCCACCGGTAGTAGAGGCCGTTCGGGTTGCCCGCGTCCTCGGTGAGGTAGATGCGGTTGTCGGCCGGGTCGAGGCTGATCGCCTCGTGCGAGAAGCGGCCGAGGAACTTCAGCGGCACCGGGTTCAGGTTGGCCTCGCGGTCGAAGGCGTCGACCTCGAAGCACCAGCCGTGGTCGTGCTGGAAGGCGCCGCCGGCGCGCTGCTCGGTCTCCTCGCAGGTGATCCAGGTGTCCCACGGGGTGCGGCCACCGGCGCAGTTGTTGTGGGTGCCTGCCAGGCTGACGTACTCGTTGACCCGGTTGCCCTCGGCGTCCACGACGATGTTGGTGGTGCCACCGCCCGCACCCGGGTCGAAGGTCAGGCCGTCCACTGTGGGCACCCGGTACGGTTCGCTGCCGCCGACCTCGTGGTTGTTGACGAGCACGAGCTGCCCATCGCCCTCGAAGATGGCGGTGCCGTCGGGGTCGGACGGGGTCGGCTCACCGGACTCCAGCTTGGTGACGCCGGTCTCGGCCACGATCTTGTACGAGAACCCCTCCGGCAGCGACAGGATGCCGGCCGGGTCCGGGACCAGGGGCCCGTAGCCGGCGACCCGCCGGGTCATCGCCGAAGCGGCGGGCGAGGCGATCGCCTCCACGCTGCCGGCGACCACGATGCTGAACACGCCTGCGGCGCCGGCGCGGAGGACGTCGCGGCGGGACATCGGTGCGGTCAAGACAGTCTCCCTCGGTAGTGCAGCTCCGCCATCTGGATGGACAAGGGCGGCATGCGCGAACAGGGCTCGCTG
>NZ_JBEOVY010000323.1:0-8896 GCF_040295745.1 Saccharopolyspora sp. NPDC002686 | reverse complement strand
GTCTTTGTGGGCGTGGTGCCTTGGTGGTCTTTTGGTTTACCGTAGTTTTCCCTTTTTGGGGCTGGGGGGTTGTGGTTGGTGGGGGCCCCGATCTAAACGGCCCGAGGGCGCCCCTTCCGCGCCGCTGGTCGCTAATCCGGCAGACCGGCCCGGGTTTGGTCGGCGAGCAGTGCGATGACGTCCGCCATGTCGTTGCGGCGGACGTGTGCTCGACGCTGGCGGTGCGCGCCGCTGCCGTGGCGGAGCAAGCGGTCGAGGAGGTTGCCGACGCATCGGGCATCGCCGTTGGCTTCCAGCGCTGGCTGAGCAGCTGCGAGCAGTTTCTCCAGCAGAACGTGGGCGGGGATCAGCTCGCCGTCGATGTCCAGTCCGCGGCCCTCGAAGCCGTCGTGCGCCGCCCGCCAGAGTGCGAGCCGCAGCTGCTGGTCGGGGAGCTCGGGTGCTGGCCGTCCCTCGGCGACGTCGTGCAGCGCTCTCGTCGTCAGAGCGCGGATCAGCAGTGCCAGCAGCAGTGATTCCTCGGCGGTGCCGGACGCGTCGGCGATGCGGAACTCCAGTGTGGACAGATGTACCGCCGGTCGGACGAACCAGTAGACCATCGCGCGGTCCAGCGCGGCACCGCTGTCCAGCAGCAGCTGCACGGATCGCTGGTACGAGGCCGGGTTCCGGTGCAGCGGCGGTGGTCCGGCCGACGGCAGCCTCGACCACACCACGCTCCGCCAGCTCGCGTGCCCGGTGTCGCGGCCGTCGCAGAACGGGGAGTTCGCGGTCAGCGCCAGCAGCGCGGGCAGGTGCGGGCGCAGGTGGTCGGACACCGTCAGGGCGGTGGCCAGGTCGGGCATCCCGACGTGCACGTGGCACCCGGCGGTGGTGTGCGAGTCGAGCAGCAGGCCGAACCGGTCCCGGATGGTGCGGTACCGGGCCTTGTCGGTCAGCGGCACCGGATCGGGCAAGCCGAGCGGCGAGAACCCGGTCGACACCAGCAGCGAGTCGTGCTGGTCGGCCGCGGCGGCGAGGTCCCGCCGTGCCGCGACCAGTTCGCGGTGGGCCTGTTCGGCGCTGCGGCACACCGGGGTGTTGGCCTCCAGCTGGAAAGTGGCCAGCTCGGCGGTGAAAGCGCGATCGGGGAACTGGCGCAGGACCTCCGGAGCGCGAGTCGAAGGACGGCCGGTTCTCGGGTTCAGCAGCAGGAATTCCTCTTCGACGCCGAAGGTCGGCAACCGGCCGCCGCGCATCGAACCTCCCTTCGGCGGGCTGGACGAGGAGCGCCAGCAGAGCCAGTTTCCGGCTCTCGCGGTGGTTTGTCACTCGCCCGGAAGCGCCACGCCCGGCGCTGACGTCCACTGTGGAACATCGAGGGTCCGGCCCGGTGCGAGTCGGGGTTCAACACCGGGCCGGAGGTCCGCGATCGGCGTCAGGGTGCGGTCCGCCGGTTCTTCAGGAAGTCGTTGCACCGCATGCACGTCGGTGCCGTGCGCCAGTCCATCTCGCCGGGCGCGGCCATCGCCACTTCAGCGCCGCACGCAGCGATTTCCACCGGTTGCCCCGCCCAGCGCCGACCTTGGAAGGCGTGCCGCTCGAAAGCGCCGGTCTCCGGATCCGGTGCGGGCAACCAGTAGTGCCGCTCGGTCTGCTGCAGCCCGATCACGCCGCCGCTCCCGGGGAAGGCGTTGAGACCGGCAGCAGGTGAGAGGCGAGCGGGAGGGGGATCGTGACCACCGGGAACCAGCAGATGCTCACGTGCTCGCCCGCCTCTCAGTCTCCTGTCCCCCCGGGTGCTGCCAGTATGGGAACGATCGCCCTCGCACATCAAGCAATCCGCGCAATCACCAACCGAACGGCCCAGCAGGTCGCGACACGCGCAAGTCACCCGGATCGGCTGTCCGAGTTGCGCCGCACCCCGAGCCTTGACCGAATGCACGTATTGCACGGACGATGCATGAATCTTCCGAACTAGGAGGACCAGGTGAAGTTGACCTTCTGGGGGACGACGTCCCACGCGGGTACCTGCCCCACGCTGTACAGCACCGACCAGGGCACCTACGTCGTTCAGGGCTACAAGGTCACCGATCCGGAAGCGCTGGCCGCGCTGCGCGAGCGCGGCCTGCCCGACCACGAGACGGCGGTGGAGGTCCCGGCCGCTTTGCTCGACGTCTTCGTGCCGAAGGCGGCACCGTGAGTTCCTGGGTCTTACCGGGCGCGCAGTTCGAGGAACTGCTGCGCTCGTTCCGGCATCGGGCGTGGCGGTGGGAGTGCCAGGGCACCTACCGCCAGCCGGCCGAGGCCGAACCCTGGCGGCGCTGGCGAGCCGGTGAACCCGACGATCTGGCTTGGTTGCGCCCCTGGCTGGACCAGGTGGCGGCGGCGACCCGGGCGGGGCGGTTGTTCGCCCGGGTGCGCGTTTTCCAGGAGCCGCCAACGGAATACCAGTTGTGGCAGCTCGACGTGGGCCCGGCCAACGTCGCCGCGGGCGAGGACGTCCGGGTGCTCCCCGAATCCCGGGCGCGGGCGCTGGGCCTGCCCACCCACGACTTCTGGCTCTTCGACGAGGCGCGGGTCGCGCTGATGCACTTCGAGGACCAGCGGTTCGCCGGTACCGAGATCATCGCCGGCCAGGGGGAGGTGGACCGGTACCGGAGCTGGTGGGAAACTGCGCGCGAGCACGCGGTTCCGCTGCTGGCCTACCGGCACGACCTGCTCGGGAGGCGCCGGTGACCGACTTCGACACCCGCCGCCTCGCATTCGGCGATGCGCTGCGGCGATTACGCGTGGAAGCCGGGTTGTCCGGCAAGCAGCTCGCGCAGCTGGCCGGATGGCCCCCGTCGAAGGTCTCGCGGATGGAAACCGCGAACCAGTCCGTCGCCGATTCCGACGTGGTCGTCTACTGCCGGCTGACCGGCGCGGGCGAAGCCGTCGAGTCCGAGCTGCGGCAGGAGTTGCGCGAGATCCGCCTCGAAGCGGCGAGCTGGAAGCGCCAGCTGCGCACCGGGAACAGCGCCCGGCAGGAGTACGGCAAGCAGCTGGAGCACGACGCCGAGCGCATCCGGTTGTTCGAGATCGCGATGGTGCCGGGCCTGGTGCAGACCGCCGAGTACGCCCGGCACATGTTCGAAGCGGTCGCCGTGCTGCACCAGAACCAGCTGGACATCGCCGAGTCGGTCGAGCGGCGGATGGCCCGGCAGGAAGTCCTCTACCGGCCGCGGACCGAAGTGCAGATCGTGTGCTCGGAAGCAGGTCTGCGGCACCCGATCGCCCCGCCGCAGGTGATGGTGGGGCAGCTCGACCGGTTGCTGGCCCTGGCCGGGATGTCGACGCTTCGCCTGGCGGTGCTGCCGATGGACGTGCAGCTGACCGCGGTGCCGCAGCACGGTTTCGTCATCATCGACGACATGGCGCTGGTGGAAACGGTGAACACGGAGATGACCGTGACCGACCCCGACGACCTGGCGCGCTTCCACCGGCTCTTCGACGTGCTGCTGGCGGCTTCGCTCGAGGGCCCCGACGCGCGCGCCGTGCTGCACCGGCTGATCGAGCAATACGGCGCGCTCGGAGGCTGAGCTTCAACTGTCCCGGAACGCGCGCCGCCGAGCCGCGATCCCGAACGCGGTCGCGGCGAGGGCCGCGGCCAGCCAGGGGAGCGGTGTCGTGTTGCCCGCGAGGTCGAGAGCTGCACCGCCCAGGTACGCGCCCGCCGCGATGGCGATGTTCCAGACGGTGATGGTCAACGACTGCGCCAAGTCCGCATCGCGCCCCGCGACTCTCGCCGCCGCTGCCGGGAACATCGTCGGTGCGCCACCGAAAGCCACGCCCCACACGGCAACGGCGAAGAGCAGCACCGGCCACCAGTCGGTGACACCGATCAGCGCGGCCGCGATGGCCACCAGCGAAGTCGAGGCGAGGACGAGCTGCCGCAGCCGGCGGTCGACGAGCGACCCGACGATCCACAGGCCCAGCACCGAAGCGACGCCGAAGACCAGCAGCGCGGTGCTGAGCAGCTCGACCAGACCGGCGTCGGCGAGCACCGGGCCGATGTAGGTGTAGAGGACGTTGTGCCCGAGTGCCAGGGCAAAGGTCGTGATCAGGACGGTGCGGAATCCCGGCGTGGCGAGGACGTCCTTGGTGCTGGCGCGCTGCTGCGCGGCTTGTCCGGGCAGCCGTGGGACCTGCCAGAGGACCCAGCCGATCAGCACGGCGGTGATCACCGCCATCGCGCCGAAGGCGTAGCGCCACCCGAACAGCTCGCCGAGCAGCGTGCCCGCCGGAACTCCGACGGCGAAGCCGATCGGCGTGCCCGCCATCGCGATCGCCAGCGCCCGCCCGGCGCGCTCGGCGGGCACGATCCGCATGGCGTAACCGGCGATCATCGCCCACATCACGCCCGACACCGCGCCGGCCAGCACTCGGGCCACCAGCGTCAGCGGGTACCAGGGCGAGAGCGCGGTGACCGCGTTGACCACGGCGAAGCCGATGATCAACCCGAGCAGCAAAGCGCGGCGCGGCAGCCGCCGGGTCAGCGCGGTCAGCGGGACCGAGGTCGCGGCGGTGCTGATCGCGTAGACCGCGACCAGCTGCCCGGCCTGCGATTCCGAAACCCGCAGATCGGCGCTCATCGGAAGCAGCACACCAGCGGGCAGCGTCTCGGTCAGGCAGCCGACGAGCACGACCGCGGCGAACGCCAGCAGCGCGCCGAGGGGCAGTTTCGCGGTGTTCGGCGCATCGAGGTCAGCAGTCATGCGCCCAACACTGCGGACCTCACACCGGTGTGAGGGCAAGCGCGGTCCGGGTGATCTGGCGCACTCGCGCGGTTTTGGATAATGGACGCATCCGGCTTCGGGGAGGTTCAGGTGCGGATCGGTGAGCTCGCGGAGCGGACCGGCGTGTCCGTGCGGTTGCTGCGCTACTACGAGGAGCAGGACCTGATCCGCCCGGCGCGCGACGAGCTCGGGCACCGCGCCTACGGGGACGGCTCGGTGGATCGGGTGCACAAGATCCGCGGCCTGCTGGACTCCGGGATCCCCACCCGGATCATCCGGGACATCCTGCCGTGCCTGGAGAAACCCGGTGCCATCCACATGCGGATCGTCGCCCCCGAGATGCTGGCCAACCTCGAGGAGGAGCGGGCGAAGATCAAGGAGCGGATGGAGACGATGGCCGACAACCTCTCGGCCATCGACGACTACTTGGCCAAAGCCCGCCCCAACCTCCGCCAGCCCTAGGACGAGCGCTGGGCGCTGATCCAGAGCACCGGGCCGGCCCGGTGGGTGTGCACGATGCGCATCCCGGAGGCGTACAGCTGCTCGGCGACCTCGTCCGGCCCGAAGAAGGTCAGCCCGGCGCGGTCGCCGACGAGCCGCACGGCCTGGTGCATGAGGCCGCCGCGCGGTGTCGGGACCATGACCGCCAGCCAGCCGCCAGGTGCGAGGACGCGGCACGCCGCGGCCAGGACGTCATCGGGCGACGGGATCAGCTGCAGTGCCGCCAGGCTGGTGACCAGGTCGAACGTGCCGTCCGGGAACGGCAGGTCGCGCGCGTCGGCGCGGATGAACCCGACGTTGTCGGACGTTTCGGTGCGGGCCGCCCGCGTCAGCATGGGGCGCGAGACGTCCAGTCCGATGGCGAGCCCGGTCGAGCCGACCTGGCGACCCAGCGCGGCCGTGACGTTGCCCGGACCGCAACCGATGTCGAGCACCCGGCCGCCGAGCGGTGGGTGGGTTCGAGCAGGCAGCCGGTAGAAGGCCGGGGACACCCGGCGGGCGAACGACTGCACGTGGTCGTAGAAGCCGGAGCCGAGCCCGGACTCCCAGAACGACTGGATCAGCCCGGACGGCTCCTCGGGATGACCACCGAGCAGATCCAGGTAGCCGGATTCGAAAACCGGCTCCTCCGGAGCGGACTTCAGCAGCGGCAGCACCCGGGTGAACACCTGCGGTGTCGACTGGTCGGTCATGCGCACCTCCCACCGGCCAACACTAGGCAGCTGCCGAGCCGGCTGCCAACAGGCGCCCCGGCGTGCCCTACACTCGGACCGTGGTCAAGAGCTCCTAGGTGTGGGCTCGCCCTCCGATGAGGCGGTTTCGCCGGGCGGAGGGCCGTTTTCCGCTGTCGTGACCACGTCGGCTCCCGTTCGGTCGAGCCCTGCACCCCTGGTTCCACCGCGCCCCGCGCGGCATCTCGTGCTGCCTGACCTCGGTGCGTTCGACGTGCTCACGCTTCCCTGCTTTCCAAGACGAGGAGTGGTATGAGCGTGCCGAAGAGGTGCGTGCTGGTGCTGACGGCGGTTCTGCTGTCGTCGCTGACCTTTCCGCTGACGATCACCGGGGCGTCCTTGGCGCTGTCCGGCATCCGCGAGGACCTGGATGCCGGGCTCGCCGCGACGCAATGGGTGGTCAACGGCTACAACGCCTGTTTCGCCAGTTTCCTGGTGTTCACCGGTTCATTGGCCGACGTGCTCGGCCGCAGGCGGATCTACGCCGCGGGCCTGGCGCTGTTCTGCGCGAGCAGTGCGATGAGCGCGCTGGCCGATGACGTGCTGGTGCTCAACCTCGTCCGCGCAGTGGGCGGTGTCGGCGCTGCTGCTGCGACGACGGGTGGTTCGTCGCTGCTCGCCGCGACCTTCCAGGGGGCGGCGAGGAGTCGGGCGTTCGGACTGCTGGGGACGGTGCTCGGAGTTGGGCTGGCCTTCGGGCCCACCGTCGGCGGTGTGCTGGTCGAGACCCTGGGCTGGCGAGCTGTCTTCGCGGTGCCGGCGCTGATCGCCGGGCTGGTCCTGTTGCTGGTGCCCGCACTTCCGGCGTTGCCCGGAGAGCCGGGGCGCGGCATCGACTGGCCGGGTGCGGCGCTGTTCACCTCGGCGCTGTTCCTGCTGATCTTCGCGCTCGACGAAGGACCTGCGCTGGGCTTCGGAAACCCGCTCGTGGTCGGCGGGTTCGTCGCCGCGCTCGGGCTCGGGGTCGCGTTCGTCGCCGTCGAACGGCGTCGACCGGATCCGCTGTTCCAGCTCGATCTGCTGGTCAACCGGCGGTTCCTGGCGCTGGCCGTGGCCGCCGGGGCGCACATGGGCGTGCTGGTCCCGCTGCTGGTGTACCTGCCGAGCTACCTGATCTCGGTGGTCGGGTTGTCGGCCGGGCAGGCCGGGATCTGGTTGCTGATGCTGACGTTGCCGACGGTGTTCCTGCCGACCGCAGGAGCGGTGGTGTCCCGGTGGCTGCGCCCGATGTCGGTGGTCCTCGGCACCGTCGCGCTGAGCGGAATCGGCGCACTGGCGCTGGTGACCGTCGGACCGGACAGCACCCCGCTGCACCTGCTGGTGCCGTTGGTGCTGATCGGCGCCGGTGTCGGGCTGTCCAACGGGATCCTCGACGGGCTGGCGATCGGCAGCGTGCCGACCGAGCAGGCAGGTGCGGCGTCGGGCACCTTCAACACGGCCCGGCTGGTCACCGAGACGATCGCGCTCGCCGCGGTCGGGGCGGTGCTGGCCGCGGTCGGCGGCGGACAGCTCACCGGAGCGGCGTTCACCTCCGGTCTGCACGTCGCGAGCGTGCTGCTGAGCTGCGCCGCAGCGATCGCGATCGGATGCGTGGTGGTCCTGCTGCGCCGAGCTGAGCTCGTCGAGCACCGGTGATCGAGCGGGGGCGCGGGCGACCGCGTCCCCGCAGCACCCGGTGGACAGCACGAAACCCCGGTAGCCGTCGGCGGCGACCGCACTTTGAGCATGTACATGGCGGCGAACCCGGCTCCGATGATGACGACGTCGTGCTGCGGGCGGTCGTGGTCCATCCGGTCGCACTCCTCTGCCTCGGCGGGTGCGTCGTCGTGCCTGGCCCGGGTGACTGGTGCAGCCGAGCATGCCCCGGTGGTGCGCGGGGAGGCAAGACCGCACCCGGCTGGTGAGCATCGGGAAAACTTCCTTGCCCGACCGGCCGGGAGCGGGCAAGGTGGCGGTCGCACCGATCGGACGGGACGCGTTCCCGGCCGGGTGCGGCCTGGCGGGACAACGGCGTCTTGCCAGGCGTCGGGGAACGGGTCGAACGCGTTCGGCCCAGCAAACGGAAGGTTTCACGTGCGCCAACACCTGCAGCGGTCGATGCGAACATCGTGGCGGCAACCGAGCACGACCCGCCTGTTGCTCAAAGCGGCCTGGCTGGAGATCCGCGCAGTGCTGCTGTGAACGCCGGCGCCCATCGGGCGCACCCCGCCGATGTCCGGGACGGACGTCTCGAGGCGCGGGGTCGAGAAGGGAGACCTGGGCCGGTTGGTGGCCCGCGCCCCCACCTGAGATAGTCAATGCATTGACTATCTTCTGCCCGGGAGGCGCGATGGCGGCGGACGAACTGGACTTCTGGTCCTTCGTCGAACTGGCCAACCACCGGTTGTCCGAGGAGTACGGCTTCCAGCACCAGCTGGCCACCGAGGTGCTGCTGGCCCTCAACCGGGCGTCCAACATCGTCACCTACGACCTGGAAGCGGCCGTGCACCGCCCGCGCGGCCGCTCCTGGTCGGGCTTCCGGCTGCTGTTCGTCACCTGGCTGGCGGGACCGCTGGAAGCGAAGAAGGCCGCCGAGCTGACCGGCATGAGCCGCGCCGCGGTCTCGAACCTGACCAAGACCTTGGTGGGCGACGGGATGCTGGAGCGCACGCCGGGCGAGCACGACGGCCGTTCGGTGCTGCTGTCGCTGACCGAGCGCGGCCAGCACGAGATGCTCGAAGTGTTCCAGGCCCAGAACGAGCGCGAGCACGAGTGGACCAGCGTGCTCACCGAGGCCGAGCAGCGCATCCTGGTCATGCTGCTGGACAAGCTGATCACCAACCGCGACCAGTTCGACATCCGCGGCCGCAACTGAGCCGTCCGGTCCGGCGGTCCGCAAGTTCAATGGAAATCAGACGTCCGATTTCCATT
>NZ_JBEOVY010000322.1:0-8980 GCF_040295745.1 Saccharopolyspora sp. NPDC002686 | reverse complement strand
GACCGATATCGCACGCAGCCAGGTGCCTCGGTGAAGTCGGTGGCGGCCTTGTCGACGTCGGCCACGTCGAACGCGTCGCGGTCCAGCGGCCGGATCGTCGGTCCTTTGTGGATGTGGATGTTGCGGATCCCGAGTTCCTGGCAGGTCTCCAAGTACCGGTAGGTCCACGGGTCGTCCAGCTTGTAGCCGCGCGAATCGCCGTGCCACTCGGCGGTGTAGAGCTTGACGCCCTTGAGCCCGAACCGCTCGGCGTCGCGCCGCAGCTGGTCCAGTCCGGCCTGTTCGAAGCGAGGGTCCCAGCAGTGGTTGTAGGTGAGCTTGTCCGGGTACCGCTGCGCGAGTGAGAAGGCCTCCTCGGTCTGCCCGAACCCGTTGCGGTAGAAGGCGCCGAGGTGCGCCGGCTGGAAGATGGCGTGGTCGACGTAGCCGTCGTCGAACAGGTCCCGCAGGAGGCGCTCGCCGCCGTAGTAGAGGTACTCCTCGTACGGCCACACCTCCGATTCCGGGCTCAGGTTGCGGTGGTAGTCGTAGAAGCAGTCGATGAACTGCTTGCCGTGGATGTTGAGCTGGTTGTCGGGACGTGCGTCCCAGAGCGCGACGTGGGCGTCGACGATGAAGTAGTCCTCGCCGTCCTTGCTGTACATGTGCACCCTCCCGTACGTGGCGGCTGTGGCACGTCGGGTCCGAACGCTAGGGCGATCGGGCAGCACCGGGGAGCCCGCGGCTGTCTCAGTTTGAGACACGCACACCGGTGAAGCTCGGCGCTCCTAGCACTACCGTGGCTGGGGTCGGCGCAACGATGCGTCCCCGTGGAGGCCGGAATGACCGAACGCGCACCCCACCCGGACCCAGCGGCGTGCCTCACCGGGCACGGCCGGATCGCTCCACGCCTGCGCGCCTCCTGGCGGCGCAGCGAGCGCTACGGGCTCACCGCCGACGAGATGCGCCCGGCGTTCACCGGTGCGGTGGACACCGATTCGCTGCTGTACGAATGCGGCCACGAGGTGCTCCGGGGCCTGCAGGCGACGCTGGCCAACGAACCGGTCAGCATGATGGTGACCGACAGCGACGGCCTGGTGCTGAGCAGGTTGTGCGACGACACCGCGATCAACCGGTCCCTCGACCGCGTCCACCTCGCCCCTGGCTTCTACTTCGGCGAGCGCAACGCGGGCACCAACGGGCTCGGCCTCGCGCTGGCCGACCGCGCGCCGTCGCTGGTGCGCGCCGACGAGCACTACTGCACCAGCCTGCAGGGCTACACCTGCGCCGCCGCGCCCGTCCTGGACCCGGTCAACGGCGGAGTCGCCGGCAGCATCAACCTCACCACCTGGTCGGATTCGTCCTCCGAGCTCCTGCTCGCGCTGGCCCAGTCGGCGGCCGGGAACACCGCCGCGCTGATGCTGGCGCGCAGCACCGGGCGCAAGATCCGCCCGATGCCGCGCGGGGCGGTGTTCCGCGTCTACGCCGACCGCCTCCAGCGAACCGGCACCACCTGCACCGCGCTGTCGCCCGCGTGGACCAACGCGGTCGCGCAGGCGCGCGCGGCGTTCCAGCACGGCCTGGGCGTCGCCGTCGTCGGTGAGCCGGGCGCGGGCAAGACCGCGCTGGCCGCCCTCGCCCGCCGGGAGCTGCGGCGCGAGCGCGTGCTCAGCGTCCGGCCCCCGGCGCCGGAGGAGGTCGACTCCTGGATGGCGCTGTGGACGCCTGAACTGGGCAAGGACTGCACCTGCATCATCGTCTCCGCGGTGGAGGCCCTCCCCGCTTGGGCCACGACCGAACTCGCGCGGCTGCTGACCGCGGCGCGACGCTGGTCCGACGGGCCGGCACCGTTCGTCATCACCGCCGAGACGGACTCCGCGATCCCCGAGGAGCTGCACCCGTTGATCGATGCGGTGGTCGAGGCGCCCGCCCTGCGCACCCGGCCCGACGACGTCCTGCCCCTGGCCCACCACTTCGCCCGCCAGGACTGGAGGCGCGACGCGAGCTTCACCCCGGCAGCGGCCCGGGCGCTGACCGCCTACGACTGGCCGGGCAACGTCCGCCAGCTCCGCGAAGCGATGCGGGCGGCCGCGTCGGGCGCCCGCACGGTCGACCTGCACCACCTCCCGGCCGAGGTCTTCACCAGCCCGGGCCGCCCGCTGACCCGGCTCCAGCTGGTGGAGCGCGACGAGATCATCCGCTGCCTGACCGAACCCGGTCGCACCATCGCCCAAGCCGCGGTCGAACTGGGCGTCGGACGAGCGACGATCTACCGCAAGATGGCCCAGTACCGCATCAAGATCCCGGAGCAGGGCCCGAACCGCTGACGACGAACGGACCCGTCCACAGGGGACGAACTGGTTTCCGGTGCGCTCTGCCGGGTCCGGGGTGGCGGGCGGTTCTGGTCTGCACGAAAATCGTGGCGTCATGAGTGAATCCGACGTGCAGCTTTCACCGATGGGGTTGTCGCACCTGGCCGGCGTGCTCGAGCTCGGCAACCAGGTCTTCGACGTGTCCGCGATGCCCTACACCTCGTGGTCGTTGTCCAGCGTGGCCGTCCACCTGGACGCCCAGCCGGACGCGTGCTGGGTCGCCGAAGCCGACGGCGAGGTGGCCGGTTTCGTGCTCGGCTCCCTTTCCTACGACGAGCGCGCGGACTGGGGGTACGTGGAGTGGCTCGCCGTCGCGCCCGACCACCAGGGCAAGGGGCTGGCCAGGACTCTGCTGGAGGAGTCCTGCGCAGCGCTGTTCGCGGCGGGCGCGACGAGGATCATCACCGACGTCGAGCAGACGAACACGGCTTCGGCTCAGCTCATGCAGCGGTGCGGCTTCAACGACAGCGTCACCGTCACGCTGTTCGTCCGCCACGCGCCCGCCGAGGGCGACAGCTCCAAGCAGAGCCGGTCGCGGGCACACCCCACCGACCCGGCCAAGGCGCGACTGCACGCGGCCGCCCGCAAGTCCGAACGGGACTAGTACCGCACCGCCCATGACGGGCGGTTCCTCCACAAGAGACGGTCGCGGGGCCGGTCGCGGGAAAGGACGACCGGCCCCGGACTGCGTCAGACCCGTTCGAGACAGGTCATGATCACGTAGCGGAGCTGGCCGAAGTGGTCGACCGGGTACCACCGGTTGCTCGGCTGGCTGCCGCACGCCGGCCCGTACTCACCACCCGTCACCGGCAGCGCGGTGACCAGGATCCGGTCATCGGTCTGCATCTGGCCGACCGACGTGGCACCGGGATCGGGCCGGGTCCGGATGTTCACGCCGTCCCCGTACGCGCGGTACCACGCGGGAAATCCATCCGCCATCTCGAGTTCCTCCCCAGTTGGACCGTCGATGCGGGGCCAGTCTCCCGAGCCACCGCCGGAACCGCGTCGGTTTCGTCCGGTGTCACCCGCACGGAGCAGCCGACCGCCGGCGCCGATTGAAGATGAACGATATCCACTCGCATTTCCCGAAATGAATTCCGAAAGCGCGAATCAGGTCGACGAATCAAAAGTAGCCGACCGAAAACACCTCACCGATCCGAGTGAAAACGACCGACGAGGCGATCACCCGTTCATCTGTATATACCCAAAAAGGCGCCGCATAGACTCGGGCATCGATCCAGTTCGCCACCTGCGAGAACATCGCGATCACGCAGCACGCCGGCACCCCCGCCGACCAATGCCCCACCACCCGACACCAGATCCAGATCTCGCGGAGGAACGTCGCGATTCGACGTCCCGGGCGGAGGTCGTGCTGCCCGCTGAACGGCGGCTGGAATTCGCCGAACAGAATCCACCCACGGGAGGTTCGTGACGTGTCGTCACCCGCTGCCGAACAGTTCTCTTCCCTGCAGACCCGCGCGGCGCGGCTGCTCGCGACCACGACGAAGACGCCGCCGCAGATGCAGTCCATCAGCTCCCGGAACCTGCTCCGGCAGCTCCCGTGGCTCACCGTCTCCAGCGGCACGTACCGGGTGAACCGGCGCCTGCAGATCAAGGTCGGGCGCGGTCGCGTGTCGTTCGTCCAGGAGGGCACCGACGTCCGCATCATCCCGGAAACCCTCACCGAGCTCTCCGCTCTGCGCGGCTACACCGACGTCGACGTGCTCACCCGCCTCGCCGGGATGTTCACGGTCCGCCAGGTCACGCCGGGCGAAGTGCTCGCGGCGGAGGGCAGTCCGATCCGGGAGGTCTTCGTCGTCGCGCACGGCCGCATCGAGCGGCTGGCGACCGGCGAGTACGGCACCGTCGACCACCTGGGCGTGATCACCGACGGCGATCAGGTCGGCGACGAGGCGGTCGGGGTCGACGACCCGACCTGGTCGGCGACGCTGCGGTGCGCCACCGCCGGCACGATCATGGTCCTGAACTGGGACGCCTTGCGCGATCTGCTCGGCTCCGAGGAGAGCCTGCGCACGCACCTGGAGGACTTCGCGCGGCGCCGCTCGCTCCCGCAGAACCGGCGGGGCGAAGCCGAGATCGCGCTGTCCGCCGGGCACCTGGGCGAGGCGCAGCTGCCCGGCACGTTCGTCGACTACGAGCTCGGCCCGCGCGAGTACGAGCTGTCGCTGACGCAGACGGTCCTGCAGGTCCACACCCGCGTCGCCGACCTCTACAACGACCCGATGAACCAGGTCGAGGAGCAGCTGCGGCTCACCGCGGAGGAGGTCCGCGAGACCCAGGAGCGCGAACTGCTGCACCACCCGGACTTCGGGCTGCTGAACAACACCGCCTACGACCAGCGGATCTCCACCCGCACCGGCCCGCCCACGCCCGACGACCTGGACGACCTGCTGTCCATGCGCCGCTCGACGGACGCGTTCTTCGCGCATCCCAAGGCGATCACGGCGTTCCTGCGGGAGTGCAACAAGCGCGGGATCGCGGTCGACGCGACCACCCAGGAGAACGGGTCGAAAGCCCTTTCCTGGCGCGGGATCCCGGTCTACCCGCTGGGCAAGATCGGCCTCTCCGACCACAACACCACCTCGATCATCGCCATGCGCCGCGGCGAGGAGAAGCAGGGCGTCGTCGGGTTGCAGCCCGCCGAGCTGCCCGACCAGGTGCAGCCCGGGATGAACGTGCGGTTCATGGGCATCACCGACCAGGCCATCCTGCGCTACCTGGTGACCGCCTACTACAGCGTCGCGCCGCTGGTCCCGGACGCGGTCGGGCTGCTGGAGCACGTCGAGATCGGCCGGGCGGACACCTGATGATCGAGCTCATCGCGCACGAAACACCGGTCCCCGTCCAGCAGCGGCACACCGGTGGCGTTCAGGGGACCAGCGCGTGCACCGCACCGGGAACGCAGCGGCGGACCACCGTCCTGCACTGCCCGCCGGCCCCGCCCGAGCGCCCCGAGGCCGCCGCGGAGATCAACAGCCGCGTCGTCGCGTGGATGACCGGACTCGGGCTGGGCAGCGCGGAGAACGTCGAGGGCGTCTACAAGCACGATCCGGGGCGCGGAATCACGTTGTGCCACCCCGGAAGCCAGGACGTCGACCGGATGACGGCGGCGGGCAAGATGATCGTCGCCGAGACCGCCGTGGACGACTACTTCTGCGAGACCAACAGCCGCCGCGACGCCAACGACCAGACCATCGGACCGAACCTGTCGCTGGCGCAGTCGGCGATCGACGCGCCGTGCCTGACCCCGGACTACCAAGCGCTGTGGGAGGAGCAGCGCTCCGGCCACCCGGTGCTGCGCGCCCAGCACGAGGCCTTCGACGACCTCAAGCGGATCAGCAGCCCGGCGCAGGCCCAGCGCACGCGGCACGACATCGCCCAGCTCTACCTCGGGTACAACGCCGAGAACGGGTGGCGGATGGCCAACCGCCTGCCGCCGGTCTGGCAGTACCTGGCCAACCGCCAGATGAACTCGTTCCGCCCGTGCCTGGACCTCACCGATGTGCTCGACGGCTACGAGCTCCCCGACGAGCTGCACACCCACCCGCTGGTGCAGGACTGCACCGCGCGGGCGTCGCTGATCGCCACCCTGCACAACGACCTCGCCTCCTGCGAGCGCGAGATCCGCGAGCACGGCCTGCCGTTCAACCTGCCGGCCGTGATCGCCGCCGAGGAGCAGCTCCCGCTCGACGAGGCGTTCATCAAGGCCTGCGAGGTGCACAACGAGCTGATCCGGGCCTTCGAGGACGACACCGAACGCGCCACCGCCGCTCTTCCCGATCCGGTGGTCGCCCGCTTCCTGACCGGGCTGTGGGCCTGGATCGCCGGAAGCCGCCACTGGCACTTCACCACCGCCCGCCACAACGCGTGAGAGGACCCGAGCGATGACCGAGACCATCCACCAGAACGGCACCGCCGCCAGCATCTACCAGGGCAGCGTCGCGGACTACTGGAACCGGGAGGCCAACCCGGTCAACCTCGAGCTGGGCGAGGTCGACGGCTACTTCCACCACCACTACGGCATCGGCGATCCGGACTGGTCGGTCACCGGCGGTGATCCGGCGACCGCCCGCGAGCGCATCACCGCCGAACTGCACCGGCTGGAGACCCAGCAGGCCGACCTGCTGCTCGGCCACCTCGGGGAGGTCGGGCCGGAGCACCGGATCATGGACGCCGGGTGCGGTCGCGGGGGCAGCTCGTTCATGGCCCACGAGCGGTTCGGCTGCGCGGTGGACGGGATCTCCATCTCCCGCAAGCAGGTGGACTTCGCCAACGCGCAGGCCCAGCAGCGCGGGGTGTCCGACCGGGTCGTGTTCCACCAGCTCAACATGCTCGACACCGGCTTCGACACCGGCAGCATGCGCGCCATCTGGAACAACGAGTCCACCATGTACACCGATCTGGGAGACCTGTTCGCCGAGCACTCCCGGCTGCTCTCGCGCGGCGGGCGGTACGTGACGATCACCGGTTGCTACAACGACGTCTACGGGCTGCCCTCGCGGGCGGTGTCCACCATCAACGCGCACTACATCTGCGACATCCACCCCCGCTCGGGCTACTTCCGCGCGATGGCCGAGAACCGGCTGGTGCCCACCGCGGTGGTCGACCTGACCGGGGCGACGCTGCCGTACTGGCGGCTGCGCGCGAAGTCGCCGCTGGTCACGGGCATCGAGGACGCGTTCATCGAAGCCTACGAGAGCGGCGCCTTCCAGTACTTGCTCATCGCCGCCGACCGCGTCTAAGAACCTGCCTTCGAACTCGTTCTGCGTGGCGGCGCAAGCGCCGAGGGTGGGCTACTCGCCTGACGGCGAATCAAAGCACAAGATCGAAAACCAGGATCGAAGACAAGCTCTAAGGCAGGCATGGTGGACCTGGACGAGATCCGCGCCGAGGTCGACTCGGCGCTCGCGGGGTTCTTCGACCGCACGACCCTGGCCGGCGGGGTCGAACCGCACTCCGACGACATGATCGAGGTGATCGAGGGGTTCGTGCTGACCGGCGGCAAGCGCATCCGCCCCGTGCTGTGCATCCTCGGCTGGCTGGCCGCCGATCCGCGACCCCGCTGCCGAGCACCGCTGATCGGACTGGCCGCCGGGCTGGAGATGTTCCACGCCGCCATCCTGATCCACGACGACGTGGTGGACCGGTCCGCGACGCGGCGGGGCAGGCCGACCGTGCACCGCGTCATGGCCGGCCTCCGCTCCGGCGGTTCCCCGCAGGACGACGAGTGGTTCGGCAACTGCGCGGCGATCGTGCTCGGCGACCTCGCGCTGGCCTGGGCCGACAAGCTCACCTGCCAGCAGCTCAGCGCCGAGCAGCTCGGCCGGGTGCTGCCGCAGATCGCGCAGATGCGCCACGAGGTCACCATCGGCCAGTTCCTGGACCTGCACTCGGCGGGCGCCGGGTCCTCCGACGCGGACCTGGCCGAGATGATCATCCGCTACAAGACCGCCTACTACACCGTGTACCGGCCGTTGTCGATCGGCGCCGCGGCGGGCGACGCCTCCCGCGAGGTGACTCGGGCGCTGCACCACTACGGCATGCCGGTGGGCAAGGCCTTCCAGCTCCGCGACGACCTGCTGGGCCTGTTCGGCGATCCGCAGGTCACCGGCAAACCGATCACCGACGACGCCACGGCGGGCAAGCACACCGCGCTCATCGCCCACGCCCGCACCGCTGCGAGCCCGTCACAAGCGGTGAAACTGGCGCAGCTGTGGGGCAAACCCGACATCACCGAGTCCGAAGTGGACGTCGTGCGGGACATCCTGTCCGCAACCGGAACAGTCCGCACCGCGGAACACCTCATCGCCGAGCACCACCGCGCAGCGCTGGCCGCGCTCGACAGCCCGCACCTGCCCACCGAGGTGGCCGATGCGCTGCGCACCGTCGCCGACCGAGCTGTGGAGCGTGACCGATGACGAAACGAGTTCTGCTCGCCGCGCCGCGCGGCTGCTGCGCCGGCGTGGACCGGGCCATCGAAGCGGTGGAGAACGCCCTGGCCAGGTGGGGACCACCGGTGTACGTGCGACATCAGATCGTGCACAACACGCACGTCATCGCCGCGCTCGAGGCGCGCGGAGCGGTCTTCGTCGAAGACGTCGCGGAAGTGCCGGAGGGGGCGCGGATCATCTTCTCCGCGCACGGCGTCTCCCCCGCCGTGCACACCGCGGCCGCCACCCGGCAGCTCGAGGTGATCGACGCGACGTGCCCGCTGGTGACCAAGGTGCACCGGGAGGCGGTGCGGTTCGCCGACGACGGGTACGCGGTCCTGCTGATCGGGCACGCCGGCCACCAGGAGATCATCGGCATCCTGGGCGAGGCCCCGGAGTCGATCCAGCTGGTCGAGACCACCGACGATGCGGCTTCGGTCGAGGTGCCCGACCCCGGCCGGGTGGTGTGGCTGTGCCAGACCACGCTGGCCATCGACGATGCGATGGGGATCGTCGACGTTCTCCGGCGCCGCTTCCCGGACCTCGCGGACCCGCCGTCGGACGACATCTGCTTCGCCACCCAGAACCGCCAGACCGCCGTCAAATCGATCGCGCCGCGCTGCGACGTCGTCCTGGTGGTCGGCTCCCCCACCTCCTCCAACTCCAAGCGCCTGGTGG
>NZ_JBEOVY010000321.1:0-8992 GCF_040295745.1 Saccharopolyspora sp. NPDC002686 | reverse complement strand
CGCTGGCGGGACAGGGCGCGGCGCTGCTGTTCGACGCGCTGATCAGCAACGTCCCGCTGCCGAGCTTCCGCGCGACCCTGGACGGCGCGGAGCTCGCCGAGCTCTACCCGGTGGCTCCGCTGGCCGCCGGGCACGCGCTGGCGATCGCCGTCTCGCAGTTCAACGGCGCGGTGCACGTCGGGGTGCAGGCCAACCGGGCCGCGGTGCCGGATCTGGAGAAGTTCCGGGAGGCACTGCCGCTGGCGGTGGCCGAACTGGCCGACCGCGCTTGAGCCCGGCGAAAATTCGGCCGCGCGGGCGGAGCTTTCCTGGTTTCATGAGGGCATGGACCTCGTGGTGCGGACAGAGCACGGTGCGGTGCGTGGTGTCGCCGACGGAGAGCTGAGCGTTTTCAAGGGAATTCCCTACGCGGCCCCGCTGGACGGGCCGCGCCGGTTCCAAGCTCCGCAACCTCCCGAGCCCTGGGACGGGGTTCGGGACGCGTCCGGGTTCAGCGCTGCCGTGCCGCAACCGGTGCTGCTGCCGGGCATCCCGGCGGCGTGGAAACCTGGTGATGGCACGGATTCGCTGACGCTCAACGTGTGGACGCCGGACCGCGGCGGCGGTCTGCCGGTGCTGGTGTGGATCCACGGCGGCGCCTACCTCGGCGGCACGAGCGGGGAGTACGACCCGACGAGGCTGGCGCAGGCCGGTGTGGTCGTGGTGACGGTGAACTACCGGGTCGGCTACGAGGGTTTCGGCCGGGTGCAGGACGCTCCGGCCAACCGCGGCATCCTGGACCAGCTGGCCGCGTTGCGGTGGGTGCAGAACAACATCGCGGCGTTCGGCGGCGACTCGGGCAACGTGACGATCTTCGGCGAGTCCGCCGGGGCGACCTCGGTGGTCACGCTGGCGGCCGGATCGGCGGGGAGAGGCCTGTTCCGCCGCGGTATCGCGCAGAGCGTCGGTGCGCTGTTCTGCGACGAGGACGAGTTCGGCAAGGTCAGCGACCTGGTCGTCGGTCGCCTGGGGATTCCGGCGACTGCCGAAGCACTGGCCGAGGTGCCGCCGGAGGCGATCCACACCGCGCAGGCGGCGGCGATGGCGGAGATGAACGAGAACCGCGCGGCTTGGACGAATTCGACGGCGTACGCGGTGGTCTTCGACGGCGAGGTCCTCGACGACCTGCCGTGGGTGATGCTGCGCGGCGGTTCGGGTGCGGGGGTGGACCTGATCTGCGGTTACAACACCGACGAAGCCACCATGTTCACGGCGGACCTGCCCGCGGCCGCCAAGGATCCGGCGCTGCTGGCACGAGGCCTGCGGCTGGACCCGTCGGCGGTGGACCAGTACCGGGCCGGGTATCCGGGAGCCGGCGACGCGGAGCTGTACACGCTGATGCTCAGCGACAAGCTGTTCCGGATGCCGGCGCTGTGGTGCGCTGAAGCGCACGCGCAGGCGGGCGGCCGCAGCTACCTCTACGAGTTCGCGTGGCGCACCCCGCTCAACGGGGGAGCGTTCGGCGCGTGCCACGGCCTGGACCTGCCGTTCACCTTCGGTGTCGCGGAAGACGCCCTCCGGCAGATGTTCGGCGAGGAGATGCCCGCGGACTTCGAGGTCCTCTCGGCGGAACTGCGCGAGTCCTGGATCTCGTTCGCCACCACCGGTGATCCGGGCTGGCCGACGTATTCGGACGCCGACCGCCGCGCCCGGATCTGGAACGTCCCGTCGTCGGTGGTCGACGACCCGATCAAGGTCTCGCGCGAGATCTGGCAGCACCGCTTCTCGGGCTGAGCCCGGCGCGGCTCTTCGCTCGAACGCCGGACGAGCCGATGGCTAGTGTGCTTACATATCGGCATGGACCTCGTGGTTTCGACTAGCAGCGGTTCGGTGCGCGGCGCTTCGGCCGGGAACGTGTGCGTTTTCAAGGGGATTCCGTACGCGGCACCGCTGGACGGGCCACGTCGGTTCCAGGCCCCGGCGGCGCCCGAGCCCTGGGACGGGGTGCGGGAGACGACGGCGTTCAGCGCGTCGGTGCCGCAGGCCACCCTGCTTCCCGGTGCTTCGCCGTGGTGGACTCCTGATGACGACACCGACTGCCTGAGCGTCAACGTGTGGTCGCCGGACCTCGGCGGCGGGTTGCCGGTGATGGTGTGGATCCACGGTGGCGTGTACATGGGCGGCACGAGCGACAGCCCGGCTTTCGACGGCACGAGGTTGGCGAAGGCCGGCGTGGTCGTGGTGACGCTGAACTACCGGGTCGGCTACGAGGGTTTCGGCTGGGTGGCGGACGCTCCGGCGAACCGGGGGATCCTGGACCAGCTGGCGGCGCTGCGGTGGGTGCAGGACAACATCGCCGGGTTCGGCGGCGACCCCGGCAACGTGACGATCTTCGGCGAGTCCTCCGGTGCGAGCTCGGTGGCGACGCTGGTCGCGGGCTCGTCGGATTCGGGCCTGTTCCACCGGGGGATCGCGCAGAGCGTCGGCTCGGTGTTCTGCCCTGCGGAGGAGGCCCGCAAGATCAGCGACCTGATCGTCGGCCCGCTCGGTGTTGCCGCGACCGCCGAAGAACTGGGAGCGGTGCCGTCGGAGGCGATCCACGCCGCGCAGCAGGCCGTGATGGTGGAGCAGAACCAGAACCGCGCGGCCTGGACGAATTCCACACCGTTCGCGGTGGTGCCGGATGGGGAGCTGCTCGACGACCTGCCGTGGGTCGCGTTGCGCGGCGGCGCGGGTCGGGACGTCGAGCTGATCAGCGGGTACAACACCGACGAAGCCCGGATGTTCACGGTGGACTTCCCGGCGGAGCTGTCCGATCCGGCGGTGCTGGCGCACGGCCTGAGGCTGGCGCCGTCGGTGCTGGACGAGTACCGCGCCGCGTACCGGGGGATCACCGACGTGGACCTGCACTCGCTGGTGCTCAGCGACCAGCTGTTCCGGATGCCCTCGTTGTGGTGCGCGGAAGGGCACGCCCTGGCGGGCGGTCGCAGCTACCTCTACGAGTTCGCGTGGCCGAGCCCGGCCCGCGGTGGTGCGTTCGGTGCTTGCCACGGGCTGGACGTGCCGTTCACCTTCGGGGTGGACCGGAGCGACGTCACGGCGCAGGTGTTCCCCGACGAGACACCGGAGGACTTCGAGGTCCTCTCCGCGGAACTGCGCGAGTCCTGGGTCTCCTTCGCCACCACCGGTGATCCGGGCTGGCCGGCCTACGCGCCGGACGACCGGCGGGCCCGGGTCTGGAACGTCCCGTCGTCGGTGGTCGAGGACCCGATCAAGGCCTCGCGCGAGATCTGGCAGCACCGCTTCTCCGGCTGAGCTGGCGATTTCCCGCCATTCGGGCCGTTGGCACTGCCCGGCGGGAATTCTGGGGCGCATGTCCGGGAAGACGGTTCGCGCGGCGGCTGCGCTCGCGCTGGCGTTGTCGGTCTCGATGGTGCCGGGGACGGCGGCTGCCGCGCCGTACTGCCAGAGCATCACCGATGCGTCGAACCCGGACTGGATGGCCGGGCTGCCCGACGACGCGAGCCTGGCGCAGCTGTCCATCCCCGGCACGCACCAGACCCTGTCGCTGCACGGCGGCGAACTGACCCAGACGCAGGAGAACCACGGCGACAGCGCGGAAACCCTCGCCGTCCAGCTGCAGTCGGGCATCCGCGCCATCGACATCCGGGTGCGCCGCTACGACGACAAGTTCACCCTGCACCACGGGCCCTTCTACCAGAACGCGAACTTCTCCGACGTCCTGCAGAAGGCGGGCGACTTCCTGTCCGCGCACCCGGGCGAGACGGTGCTGCTGCGCCTGAAAGCCGAGTGCACCGGCGAAACCGGCTCCTGCACCGACGAGAACAGCCAGCTCGACGAGACGCAGATCCTGGACTGGTACCGGGACAACGACCCCAACGGCAAGTACCTGCACGACCCGGCGGGCGGCGCGGTGCCGACGCTCGGCGAAGCGCGCGGCAAGATCGTGCTGACGGCGCTGCAGGGACCGCGCGGCGGCCTGCACCAGGGCCGCGGCATCGGCCAGTTCACCGACGACACCTGGGGCGACTACGTCCAGGACGAGTACGACGTGCCGACGCTGTTCGACATCGACGACAAGTGGGCGAAGGTCCGCGACCACCTGGACAAGACGACGGCGGCGGACCAGGGCGAGATGTTCCTGAACTTCACCAGCGGCTCCAGCCCGGCGGCCTTCCCGAACGCGGTGGCCTGCGGAGCAGCGGGCTTCCGCGGCGTGAACGACTACGCCCTGGAACACCTGCAGAGCAACGACCTCCCGCGCACCGGTGTGATCATGATGGACTTCCCAGGAGCAAACCTGGTGAACACCATCATCGCGACGAACACCTGACCTGCGCCGCGATCGTCCTTGACAGCACTGGTCGGGCAGGTGCCGGGCGTGCACATGGCGATGCCCACCGCGGTTGATCACCCACGTTGATCAGTGCGTTCGCCCTCTCCCAGACCGGGATTCCCACCCTGCTCCGTCGGCCCGCGGCTCCGGGGCGGAGCACAGTTTCAATTGAAACTGCAGATTCCAGCCACGGCGGTCCGCAGTTTCAATTGAAACTGTGGTCTCCCGGTCGAGCGGGCCGCCGGATCGTTGCCTCGGCTAATGGACGTGCAGGGGCGTTGGTTAACGTGAGGGGGGTCAACCCGGACGGAGGGCGATATGTCGGGAACGGCGGAGAAGGCGCTGGCTGCCTTGAGCGCGGAACTCCCGGAGGGGGTGCTGCTGACGGATCCCGATTCCACTACCCGCTTCGCCCACGACGAAGCCGAGTGGGCACCGTTCGGCAAGCCTCTCGCGGTGGTGCGCGCGACCAGCACCGACGACGTCGCGACCACCGTCCGGATCTGCGCTGAGCTGGGCGTTCCGGTTGTCCCGCGCGGCGCCGGGACGGGGTTGTCCGGTGGCGCGAATGCCATCGACGGCTGCGTGCTCCTCTCGTTGGCCGACATGAACCAGATCCTGGAGATCAACCCGCGCGAGCAGCTCGCCGTGGTGCAGCCCGGCGTCGTCAACGACGACCTGCGCGCCGCCTGCCGCGAGCACGGCGCCTGGTACCCGCCGGACCCGGCCAGCTCGCCCTGGTCGACCATCGGCGGCAACGCCTCCACCAACGCCGGCGGCGTGTGCTGCGTGAAGTACGGCGTGACCCGCGACTACGTGCTGGGTCTGGAAGCCGTAGTCGGCAACGGCGAGGTGGTCCGCCTCGGCAGGCGCACCGCCAAGGGCGTCGCGGGCTACGACCTGTGCGGCCTGTTCGTGGGCTCGGAGGGCACGCTCGGCGTGATCACCGAGATCACCGTCAAGCTGCTGCCGGGCCTGCGAGCCCCGGAGCGCACGGTGGTCGGCTACTTCGATTCGCTGGTGCAGGCCGGCGAAGCGGTCGCGGCGGTGGCCGCTGCCGGGGTGGTGCCTTCAGCGCTGGAACTGCTCGACCAGCACTGCCTGCGCGCGGTCGACGAATGGAAGAACATGGGCCTGAGCGCCGAGGCGAACGTGCTGCTCCTGGGCCGCTCGGACACCCCGGGCGCGGCGGGGGAGCAGGAGGTCGACACGCTGCTGCGCTGCTTCGACGAGGCCGGAGCGACCTGGAGCGCCCGCTCCACCGACGAGCACGAGGCCGACGCCCTGTTCGCCGCGCGCCGGCTGGCCTACCCGGCGCTGGAACGCCTCGGCCCGGTGCTCACCGAAGACGTCTGCGTCCCGCGCGCGAAGGTACCGGAGATGCTGTCCCGCATCGAAGCCTCGGCTCAGCGCCACAACACCCAGATCGCCAACATCGCCCACGCCGGCGACGGCAACCTCCACCCGCTGATCATCACCCCGCCCGGAGACGACGAGGCCCGCGAACGGGCCCAGCTCGCCTTCGACGACATCGTCGCCGACGCGATCGCCATGGGAGGCACGGTCACCGGCGAACACGGGGTCGGCCTCCTCAAGCGCAAGGGCCTCCACGCCGAACTGAGCCCCGCGGTCGTCGCCATGCACCACGCCATCAAGAACTCCCTTGACCCGGCAGGAATCTTCAACCCGGGCAAGGTCTTCGGCGACCCGGAGTCGTGAGTGCGTAACAGTGTTCGAACACTGTTACGCACTCACGACCACCTCAGCCGTTGGCGAGTTTCAGGGCCGCTGTTTCGATGGTTTCTTCGTCGAGGAGGACGTGGTAGGCCGCTGCGCCGAGGGGGATGAAGCTGTCCTCGCTGGTCACGCGGGCGATCGGGCCGGTGAAGCCGCCGTCGATCAGAGCTGTCACCACCGACTCGGAGACTCCGCCGGTGCGGCGGGTTTCGTCGACCACCAGGACGCGGCCCGTTGCTTCCGCCGCAGTGAGCAGGTCGTCGACCGGGAGCGGGGACAGCCAGCGGAGGTCGAGGACCCGGGCGTGGATTCCGCGTTCCCGCAGGCGTTTCGCCGTGCGGAGGCTCATCGGTACCCCGTTGCCGAAGGTGGCCAGGGTAAGGTCCGAACCGTCGCCGTACTGGCGGGCCCGGCCGATCGGCACGTGGTGCTCGCCCGGTGCCGGGTACGGTGCCAGCCATTCGGCGTCGCCGGGTTCGTGCAGGTCACGGGTGTGGTAGAGGGCGATGGGCTCCAGGAACACGCACACCCGGCCGTCCTCGCGGGCCGCCGCCACGCAGGTGCGCAGCATCGCTGCCGCGTCGTCCGGGCGGGACGGTGATGCGAGGACCACGCCTGGCATGTCGCGCAGGGCGGCGATGCTGTTGTCGTTGTGGAAGTGGCCGCCGAAGCCCTTCTGGTAGCCGTAACCCGCGATGCGCACCACCATCGGGTTCCGGTACTGGCCGTCGGAGAAGAAGCTCAGCGTGCTGGCCTCGCCGCGCAGCTGGTCTGCCGCGTTGTGCACGTACGCGAGGTACTGGATCTCGGGGATCGGGACCAGCCCGGCGAGTCCGGCGCCGAGCGCGGTGCCGAGGATGCTCTGCTCGTCCAGCAGCGTGTCGAAGACCTTGGTGGCGCCGAACTTCTTGCGCAGACCGCGGGTCACGCCGTACACGCCGCCCTTGCGGGAGACGTCCTCGCCGAATGCGATCACGCCCGGATCCCGCCCCAGCTCCTCGGCCAGGGACCGGTTGATCGCCTGCGCCACCGTCAGCGGACCTTCGTCCTCGGGCAGTTGCGCGCCGAAGTGCTCCTGTCGCTGAGGAGGAACCTCGCGCGCCCGGCGCTCCACGACGTCCGGCCGGTTCTGGCAGATCGAGGCCATCACCTCAGCAGCGCTGCTCAACTTCCGGCGTCCCAACGCCTCCTCGGCGATGCGGGTGACCTCGGCGCGCTTGGCCTCGTAACGCGCCAGCACCTCGTCCGGGCTCAGGATCCCGTTGTCCACCAAGGACTTCGCCGTGCCCAGCAGGGGATCGCGCTGGTAGTCGGTGGTGATCTCGGTGCGGGACCGGTAACCGGATTCCACGTCCGAACCGGCGTGCCCCATCAGTCGCACCGTGCGCAGGTGCAGGAACGCCGGCGCGCGGTGGCGGCGAACCCAGTCCGCGGCCTCCCGCGCGACCGACAGGCACTGCACCGGATCGGAGCCGTCGGCGGTGAAGTACCGCAGTCCCGTGCGGTTGCCGTAGGTCGACTCGATCCAGCCCTTCGGGGTCCGCACGCTGATCCCGATCCCGTTGTCCTCGCACACCAGCAGCAGCGGCATGGCCAGGCCCTGGAATGCGCAGTGCAGCGCGGAGTTGATCGCCCCGGTGGTGGTCGAGTGGTTGGCCGAGGCGTCGCCGAAGCTGCACACCACGACCGAATCGTCCGGCCAGGCGCTGGTCACGCCGAGCTTGGCCGCCCGCCCCAGCGAGAAGGCCAGCCCGACCGCGCGCGGCAGGTGGGAGGCGATGGTCGAGGTCTGCGGGATCACGGCCAGCTCGGCGTTGCCGAACACCTTGTGCCGACCGGCCGAGATCGGTTCGTCGGCGGAGGCGACGACGCCGAGCAGCACGTCGCGCAGCGGCTGCTGGCCGGGCACCTGGTGGCCGCGGCGCACGTAGAAGCCGCCGGAGCGGTAGTGCAGCAGCGCCGGGTCGGTCGGCCGCAGCGCGGCGGCGACCGCGGCGTTGGACTCGTGGCCGGACGAGCCGATGCTGTAGAAGCCCTTGCCCTGCTTGCCCAACTGCCGCGCCTGCAGGTCGAGGTGCCGGCTGCCCGCCTGCGCGTCGAACAGGGCCAGCAGGTCGTCGGCGAGCTCCGAGCCGGTCGCCGGGTGAGCGGACCAACCGGCCACGGTGCGATGGAAGAACTCGTCAACGGGCTCGGTTTTCTCGCTCATAGGGTCCTCCGTGTCGCGTGCTTTCGGTCGTGCGCTCACGACTCGTGCGGGTCCGCGTGCCAGTCGTTGGCCACCAGGGCGCAGGACTTGGCCAGGCACTCCAGTGCCATCGGCAGCAGCGGATTGGTGTTCTGCTTGCGGTACAGGGCTTTCACCCGGCGGTAGGGCTGCCACCCGGCGATGCGGCAGATCCGCACCGCCTGGTCCGGGATCGCCAGCCCGGGCAGCACGGCCACCCCGAGGTCGCGGCCGACGAGGTCCCGGATCACCGAGTAGTCGTTGCTGCGGAAGGTGATCCGCGGGACGAAGCCCGCCGCGGCGGCCAACCGCACCAGCGACCGGGCGCCCGCGGTGTCCTGCCGGGTGCATATCCAGGCGTCGTCGGCGAGCTCGCGCAGATCCACCTCGGCGTGGTGGGCGAGCCGGTGCGTCTCGGGCAGCGCCAGCCGCAGCGGCTCGGCCATCAGCTCCTCGACGCACAGCTCGATCGGCCACTGGCGGGGGTCCAGGTCGTACTCGAAGACCACCGCGGCGTCCACGGTTCCGTCCAGCACCCCGCCGAGCACCTCGTCCGGCTCGCCCTCGTCGAGCTGCACCTCGGCGTTCGGGCGTTGCGAGACCACCGCGGCCAGCACGTCCGGCAGCACCCGTGCGTTGGCGGTGGCGAAGCTGGCCAGCCGCAGGCTGCCCTCCTCGCCGGCGACCATCGC
>NZ_JBEOVY010000320.1:0-9082 GCF_040295745.1 Saccharopolyspora sp. NPDC002686 | reverse complement strand
CCTCGGGTGGGCGTGTCGGGCCCCGGCACGCCGGTGACCCGCAAATTCCATTGAAATCGAATGTCCGATTTCAATGGAATTTGCGGGTCACGGACTGCGGATCACTGGCGGCGGAGGACCCAGCTTCGGACCAGGGCCGCGGTGGCGACCGCGAGGGCGACGGAGGCGAGCAGGACCGGGACCGCCACTCGCTCGGTGACCTCGGTCGGCAGCGCTTCGGCCTTGCCCGCCGCGCGGACCTCGTCCTGCTGCTCGCGCGCCTGCTGCTGCTCCTGCGCGTGCCTGGCCTGCTGGACGAGGTCGCCGATGTTGGGCGTCATGCCGGGCGCCTTGCCGTAGCTGCCCTGCGCCCAGGTCAGCGCAGATCCGCGCAGGTCGGGCGGCAGGACGCTCATCGCCGTCGGTGCTCCGCCCGGCTGCGGGAGCGCTGGGGCCGGTGGGGGCAGCTCCGGGCTGGGGGCGGGCGGCGTCGTCTGGTCCGGCGTCGGGTCCGGCGGTGGCGGGGCGGGCTTCTCCGAGGACGGGGGCGGGGGCGGCGGTTCCTCGTGCTTCGGGACGCGCACGGTGACGGCGTTGCCGATGCTGACGAGGTTGGTGAAGTGCGTGCGCACCGAGTCGACCTTGTCCGCGGGCAGGCCGATCTCGGAGAGCTGCGATCCGGCGGCCTCGGCGATGTCCTTGCCCGAGTAGAAGGTGCTGCCCTCGGACGCGGTGCCGATCGGGATCGGGCTGAGCGCGGCGAAGCGCTCGGAGGCGTCCTTGGCGGGCCCGAAGGCCAGCGGCATGGCCAGCAGCACCGCTTCGCGGACCTTGAAGTCCAGGGTGCTGGGCGCGACGGCGATCGGCTGGCCGGCTTCGGCGTCGACGACGGCCAGCGCCTTGTCGACGACGAGGGTGTCCGCGGCCTGCGCGGTTCCGGCGCCGAGGAAGGTGCTGGCGGTCAGCGCGAGGCCGACGATTCCGGCGGACAGGCCGCGGTTGCGGACCTTCGGCTTCATCAGCGGATTCGGCCGCCCCCGTGCACCCATGGCTCGCCTCCCCAGACATTGCTGTTCGGTGATCACTCTGCCAAAGCTGAACCTCTCAGATGTGTACAACGTTTGAACACCACCATTGGTGACGGCTCGGTTCGGTTTTCACGTCGTGGGATTCGGGCGCCGCGAACGATGTCGGCGGGCGGCCTAGACTTCCGGATATGCGTATCGGCGCCCACGTCCGCGATGACGACCCGTTGACCGCTGCTGAGGAGCGCGGCGCGGAGGTCGTGCAGTTCTTCCTGTCCGACCCGCAGGGCTGGAAGGCACCGAAGCCGCACCCGCAGGCCGAGCAGCTGCGCGACAGCGACTTGGCGGTGTTCATCCACGCGCCTTACGTGATCAACGTGGCGTCGTTGAACAACCGGATCCGGATCCCGTCGCGCAAGGCGGTCGGCCAGCAGGCGAAGGCGGCGGCCGCGGTCGGCGCGCAGGGCCTGATCGTGCACGGCGGGCACGTGACCAAGGACGACGACCCGTCCGAGGGCTTCGCGAACTGGCGCAAGCTGTTCGAGCGGCAGGCCGCGGACGGCGGCTTCGAGGTCCCGGTGCTGATCGAGAACACCGCTGGCGGCGCCAACGCGATGGCGCGCAAGTTCGACGCGCTGGCCCGCTTGTGGGACGCCGTCGGCGAGTTCGGCGCGGGCTTCTGCCTGGACACCTGCCACGCGCACGCCGCGGGCGAGGAGCTGCTGGACGTCGTGGACCGGGTCAAGGCGATCACCGGCCGCATCGACCTGGTGCACCTGAACGATTCGCGGGACGAGTTCGGATCGTCGCGCGACCGGCACGCGAACATCGGCGCGGGCAACATCGATCCCGACCTGCTGGTCGCGGTCTGCGCCAGCGCCGGCGCCCCGGTGGTCGTCGAGACCCCGTCCGAGGGTCAGGCCGACGACATCGCTTTCCTGCGCGACAAGGTGCAGTGATCTGCTCCCGGTGGGGGAGCGTCGAACGGAGGGATCGCCGATCAGCAGGACGGCTCGCGGGCTGACGATCTCCGGTTTGGTGGCGCTGTGCGTGCTGACCGCGTTGTCGTTGGCGTTGGGGTACGCGAACAAGGCGCGCTGCACCGGTCCGGAGTTCGACGAGTGGGGGCGTTCGGAGCCCGCGTACCAGGAGCGGGCGTACGGCGACGTCTGCTACTCCGACATCCAGAACCTGTGGATCGGCCGGGACATCGATCGGCACGTGTTCCCGTACGTGCACGGGGGGATCGAGCCGGACGGGTCGCTGTACGGCGGGGTCGTCGAGTACCCGGTGCTGTCCGGGGTGTTGATGTGGGCGGGGGCGTTCTTCGTCGACACCGACGCCGGGTTCTTGGCCGCGTCGGCGTTGCTGATGGCTCCGTTCGGGCTCGCGACCGCGTGGTGGTTGGGCCGGTTGAGCGGCTGGCGGGCGTTGTTGTGGGCGTTGTCGCCGCCGTTGGTGCTCTACGCGTTCCACAACTGGGACCTGCCGGTCGTGGCGTGCGCGGTCGGAGCGGTTTTCCTGGTGCACCGGTGGACGTCGGTGTCGTTGCGGCGGCGCGCGACGGTGGCCGCGGTGGTTCTGGGGCTCGGGTTCGCGCTGAAGATCTACCCGGCGTTGTTCGTGCTGCCGTTGGCGCTGTACGTGCTGACCAGCGGCAAGGAGCGCTGGGACGTGCGCGGTGCGCTGCAGGTCGTGGGCGCTTCGATCGCTACCGCGGTGGTGGTGAACGTGCCGTTCATGATCGCCGGGTTCGGCGGTTGGCTGGCGTCGTTCGAGTTCCAGTCGCGGCGGCAGGTCGACATCAGCACGAATTCGATCTGGTACTGGGGTTTTCGGGACTTGACGGGCTCCGCGGACTTCCAGTCGGCGATGGGCCTGGTCTCACCGCTGCTGATGCTGCTGTCGTTCGCCGTCGCGTGCGTGGTGGGTTGGCTGCGCTACGAGCGGTGCGGGACGTACCCGTGGATCCCGGTGTCGGCGGCGATGCTGGTCGGGTTCCTGCTGCTGCACAAGGTCCACTCGCCGCAGTACACGTTGTGGCTGCTGCCGTTCTTCGTGCTGGTGCGGGTGCGCTGGGGCTGGATCGCGGCGTACCTGGTGGCGGATCTGGCGATGGGGATCAGCATCTTCCGCTGGCTGTACCTGAACATGATGGGCGAGCCGAGCGGCATCCACGACGGTTTCACCGCGCAGGCGTTGATGATCGGCGTGTGGGGTCGGGCGGCGCTGCTGGTCGGGCTGTTCATCGTGTTCCTGAAGTCCCGATCCACTGTGGACTCGCCAGGTGATGAGCGCGTGCTGCCGGGACGTCCGGCCCCGCGACTTCAGGAGGCGTAGCGCGCGGCCAGCTCGGTCACGGCTTCGGTGACGGCGGCGCGGAGTTCGGCCGGTTCCAGGACTTCGGCTTCCACGCCGAGGCGGAGCACGTCGTGGACGGCGACAGCGGTCTTCTCCACCGGCAGATCGACTTCCACCCATCCGCGCTCGTCCGGCGGGCCGGCTTCGGCCAGGGCCCGGGCGCCCTTCGTGCCGAACTTTGCGGGCAGGAGGCGCTGCGCGACCGGCGAGAGCCGCAGCCGGGCCGTTCCGCGCACCATCGACTCCTCCATCCGGCGGGACGATTCCGCCCAGCTCGCGGCGAGGTCGAAACCCGTTGGGCGGGTGAAGGTCCCGGGCTCGGTCCGCACGTCCAGGAAGCGCGATATCCGGTAGGTGCGGACGGCTTCACCGGCGCGGGCCACGAGGTACCAGATGCCGCCCTTGAGCACGATGCCCAGCGGGTGGAGTTCGCGGTGCACCTCGCTGCGCCAGCTGCGGTAGTGGGTGTGCAGGACGCGTTGTTCCCAGACCGCGCGGGCGATCTCGGCCAGGTGCGGCACTTCGTCGGCGTCCCGGAACCAGCCCGGTGCGTCGAGGTGGAAGCGGTCCTGGATGCGGCGAGCGCGTTCGGCCAGCTCGGCGGGCAGCGCGGCCTGCACCTTCAGCTGCGCGGTGGCCAGGACTGCGCCGAGGCCGAGGTCCTGGGCCGGGCCGGGAACGCCGGACAGGAACAGCGAGCCGGCTTCGGCGTCGGTGAGCCCGGTGAGGCGGGTGCGGTAGCCGTCGAGCAGGCGGTAGCCGCCGTCGGGGCCGCGATCAGCGCAGACCGGCACGCCCGCGGCGCCGAGGGCTTCGACGTCGCGGTAGACGGTGCGGACCGACACCTCGAGTTCGGCGGCCAGCTCGGGCGCGGTCATCCGGCCGCGGTTCTGCAGCAGCAGGAGCAGGGAGAGCAGGCGGTCGGCGCGCATGCCGGGAATTCTGCCGCGCGTACCTGACAGGAGGTGTCAGGTACGGCGTCGATGCTGGTGGCAGCACTGATCGAGAGGATTTCCATGCAGACCACCGGCAGCTTCACCGTGACCAGCTGGGACGAGGACGTCGTCGGCGACGAGCACCCGAAGCTCGCGCGCGCATCGGTCGCCTACGCCTTCTCCGGCGGGATCAGCGGCGAGACGACCTGCGCGTACGCCCTCGTCTACAACGCCGATCAGACCGGCGCGTTCAACGGCATGCAGCTGGTCCGCGGCACTGTCGACGGACGTGAGGGCGCGTTCGCCGTCCGGGAGCAAGGCCACTTCGGCACGGACGGGAAGATCCACAGCACCTTCGAGGTGGTGCCCGGTTCCGGCACCGGTGACCTGGCCGGACTCCGCGGCACCGGCACCTACACTGCCGTCCACGGCGAACCCGCGGTGCCCTACGCGTTCGACTACGAGCTGGCCTGAATGCGCACCAGGCGCGGCCCCGCAGCGGGGTCCGCGCCTGGTGGAGTTCCGTTCGCGCTGGTCCGGCCCCGTGAGTCTTTTGGGTTGCTATGGCAGCCCAAAAGACTCACGGACCGGGAGCGATCAGAAGACGGACTCGTCGAGCTCCATCAGCGAGTTGTCGGCCGCCTCGATGATCTTGCGGCGACCGGTCAGCTCCGGCAGCACGTTCTTCGCGAAGAAGTGCGCCGTCGCGATCTTGCCCTGGTAGAACGCCTGGTCCTTGGCGGAGGCACCGGCGTCCAGCGCGGCCAGGGCGATCTCGGCCTGGCGCAGCAGCAGCCAGCCGATGAGCAGGTCACCCATGCTCATCAGGAACGTGACGGCGTGCTGGCCGACCTTGTAGATGTTCTTGACGTCCTCCTGCGAGGAGGTCAGGAACTCGATCATCGTGCCGAGCATGCCCTGCGCGTCCTGCAGCGCCCGGGCGACCAGCGCGCGCTCCTCCTTCAGCCGCTCGTCGGCGCCCTCGGCCTCCAGCGTCGCCTGGATCTCGGCGGCGACGTGGCCGATCGCGGCACCGTTGTTGCGGACGATCTTGCGGAAGAAGAAGTCCTGCGCCTGGATCGCGGTGGTGCCCTCGTAGAGGCTGTCGATCTTCGAGTCGCGGATGTACTGCTCGATCGGGTAGTCCTGCAGGAAGCCGGAGCCGCCCAGCGTCTGCAGCGACAGGGTCAGCATCTCGTAGGCCCGCTCCGAGCCGACGCCCTTGACGATCGGCAGCAGCAGGTCGTTGACCTGCTCAGCGGTGCTGAAGTCGCTGCCGTCGTGCTGGCCCTGGAAGACCTGGTCCTGGAAGCTGGCGGTGTAGAGGTACACCGAGCGCAGCCCTTCCGCGTAGGCCTTCTGCAGCATCAGGATGCGCCGCACGTCGGGGTGGTTGGTGATCGGGACGCGCGGGGCGGTCTTGTCGGTGGCGCGGGTCAGGTCCGCGCCCTGCACGCGCTCCTTGGCGTAGTCCAGGGCGTTGAGGTAGCCGGTGGACAGGGTGCCGATGGCCTTGGTGCCGACCATCATCCGCGCGTACTCGATGACCTGGAACATCTGCGCGATGCCGTCGTGCACCTCGCCGAGCAGCCAGCCCTTGGCCGGCGTGCCGTGCTGGCCGAAGGTCAGCTCGCAGGTCGCCGAGGCGTTCAGGCCCATCTTGTGCTCGACGTTGGTGACGAAGGCGCCGTTGCGCTCGCCCGGTTCACCGGTGGTGCTGTCGAAGTGGAACTTGGGCACCAGGAACAGGCTCAGGCCCTTGGTGCCGGGCTTGCTCTCCACGCCGGGGCCCTCGGGGCGGGCCAGCACCAGGTGCATGATGTTCTCGGTCATGTCCTGGTCGGCGGAGGTGATGAACCGCTTCACGCCGTCCAGGTGCCAGGAGCCGTCCTCCTGCTTGACGGCCTTGGTGCGGCCGGCGCCGACGTCCGAACCGGCGTCGGGCTCGGTGAGCACCATGGTGGCGCCCCAGCCGCGCTCGATCATCAGCTCGGCCCAGCGGCGCTGCTCCTCGGTGCCGTTGCGCCACAGGATCGTCGCGAAGTTCGGGCCCGCCATGTACATGTAGACCGCCGGGTTGGCGCCGAGGATGAGCTCGGCGGCCGACCAGATGACGCTCGGCGGGGTGCCGTAGCCGCCCAGCTCGTCCGGCAGGCTCAGCCGCCACCACTCACCGTCCATGACCTGCTGGTAGGACTTCTTGAAGGCCTCCGGCAGGGTCACCGAGTGGGTGGCCGGGTCGAACTGGGCCGGGCTGCGGTCGCCTTCGACGAAGGATTCGGCCAGGGGCCCGGTCGCGAGCTCGTTGAGCTCGGTGAGCACGCCTCGCACGGTGTCCTCATCGGACTGCTCGAAAGCGCCCTTGCCCAGCCGTTCCTGCACCTTGAACAGCTCGAACAGGTTGAACTCGAGGTCTCGTACGTTGCTCTTGTAGTGGCCCATGGAAAGGCTCCCTCTTGCACGCTGCTGCGGGTGGGCCCGGCTCGAGCCCTTACTCGTCGGTAACAAGAGGGTATTACCTGACGGTAACTTCTGCCAAGGCGGTCTTCGCTACACCACCCGAGCGGGCCAGCTGACCAGCCGGTTCCCCGCGAAACTCACCGCCGCGGCCGAGAGCAGCGGCTCATGATCGCACGGATCGCCCTCCCGGCGAAGAGGCCGACCGAGCGGCGCACCCCGGTGACCTCGGCCGCACCCGGCAGAATCCGGCTTGACCCTCACGTCGCGTGAGGCCGCAGGCTCGTCCCCGAGGAGGTGAGGACCGTGCCCCACTCGGTAGGCGAAGCGGCTCGGCTCTCCGGCGTGACCGTGCGAACCCTGCACCACTACGACGAGATCGGACTGCTCACCCCGAGCGCCCGGACGGCCGCGGGCTACCGCAGCTACTCCGACGCGGACCTGGACCGGCTGCGCCGGATCCTCGGGTACCGGGCGATGGACCTCGGCCTCGACGAGATCGCGACCATCCTCGACGACGGCACCGACCGCGAACACCTGCGGCGGCAGCGCGAACTGCTGCTGGCGCGCATCGAGCGGCTGCAGCGGATGGTCGCGGCAGTGGACCGCGAACTGGAGGCGAGCACGATGGGAATCGACCTGACGCAGGAGGAGAAGTTCGAGCTGTTCGGCGACTTCGACCCCGACGACCACGCCGAGGAGGCCGAACAGCGCTGGGGCGGCACCGACGCGTACCGCCAGTCCCAGCAGCGGATGCGCTCCTTCACCAAGCAGGACTGGCAGCGCTTCACGGCCGAGCAGCGCGAGATCGAGCAGCGACTGGCGGAGGCCAAGCGGGCCGACGCGGCCCCGGACGGCGAGCAGGCGATGGACTTGGCCGAACAGCACCGCCAGCACATCACGCGCTGGTGCTACGACTGCACCTACGAGATCCACCGGGGCCTCGGCGACATGTACGTGGCGGACGAGCGCTTCACCGCGCACTACGAGCAGACCGAGCCCGGCCTGGCGGACTACATCCGCACGGCGATCCACGCCAACGCCGACCGCGCCGAGCATTAGCCCGTCCGGGACGTCCACCCAGCGGGGGAATTCGACGTCACCCGTACGGCCCAGCCGCCGCCGATCGCCGCTGGATACAGCACCGTCGCCCCGCACCGGGTGAGCGACATGGAATATGTCGCACGTTCGCGTGAGAGCCGGCGGACTCGCCCACTCGAAAGAGCAGTTCCGGCTCGGACGCAACGCACGATCTGCCCGTCTTCACGATCGGACTACGGACGAGGTGGATCATGCGCCGAACCAACATCAAGTACGCCGCCGTGCTGGTCGCCTGCACGGCGGCGCTGCTCTCCGGATGCGCAGGCGGGCAGGGAGGCAACGGGGACCAGGGCGGCGACGCGTCCTCGAGCGCGACCGCTCCGCCGAACGGCGAGGGCCAGAACGGCCAAGGGCAGGGCCAAGGCGAAGGCCAAGGCCAGGAGGGCCAGGGGCAAGGCCAGGGCGAAGGCCAAGGCCAGGACGGCCAAGGCCAGGGTCAGGGCGATGGCCAGGGCAACGGTCAGGAGAACGGCCAGGGCGACGGGCAGGGTGGCGACGTCGCAGCGGCGAAGACCAAGCTTCAGGGCGACCTCGAGTCGCTGACCAAGGAAACCCCGATCACCTTCAACCCGGACAGCCCCGACCTGACCGACCAGGGCAAGCAGGCCGTCACCAAGGCCGCCGAGATGATCAAGCAGGCCCCGCCGGAGCTGCGCTTCGAGGTCACCGGCCACACGGCGATGGCCAGCGGTTCCTCGCAGGACGGCCAGGAGCTTTCGAAGGCCCGCGCCCAGGCGGTCGCCGACCAGCTCGGCCAGGCGGGCGTCAGCGCCGACCGGCTCCAGGTCGTCGGCAACGGCGACGCCGAAGGCGACCCGAACAGCGCCCGCCGGGTCGACCTCGAGGTCATCTGACGCACCACCGCGAGCCGGCACGTCGAGAACCGACGCCCGCCCACGGCGCGCAGGCGCGAACCGCCCGCCGCGCCGCAGATCCCGCGGAAATCCCAGAAGTCGTGTGCATCCCCCGGCGTGTCGTACCCCGACGCACCGGGGGATGTCCGACCTCGACGAAACCCCTCGGCGTGTCGGGATGCGACCCCACCGAGGTTCCGCCGCAGTTTCAATTGAAACTGCAGATCTCCCCCACGGCGAATCACAGTTTCAATTGAAACTGCGGTCCGCCGGTGTGTCCGCATCCCGACACGCCGACACCTGTGGACAAGTCGTCCTGGCTGTGGAGAACTTCCGCAATTTCAATGAGGTGATCTCAGTGGATTCGGCC
>NZ_JBEOVY010000319.1:0-9088 GCF_040295745.1 Saccharopolyspora sp. NPDC002686 | reverse complement strand
GCCTGAGAACGCAACTGGCGAGGACGAACAGCGAACCTGCGAGCCCTCCGACGCCTTGACGCCCGAAGGAGCGCGGGACCTCCGACGATCATCGTCGCGGCGCCCGTGTGGTGGTGTCGCTGCTGTTCATCTGTCAGTGATCCAAGCCGCCTGTTGCTTCCAGGAGATCTTCAGCCGTCTCGTTCTCGGCGTGAACATCGCCCTCACGCTACGTTGACGCGAGAACTTCCAGGTATTCCGCCAAATCTGACCGGGATGGGACCGCTTCCGGGCTCATCAAGGGATTCACGCCTGCACCTCCGGTGACAGGCCGAAATGCCCTCGCGCGTAGCGGATGGCTTCCTCCACCACGGGCAGCGGCAACTCTCGGGAAAGCCGGATGTGCAAGTCCGGGGATCCGTAATCGCCGATCTGCGTAATCCAGATCTCGGTCCTCCCCGACGGACCCTCCAGAGTTCGGAACTCAAGCGTCTCCGCGTCGTCGTGCACGTCAGAAGCAGCGGTGACCTGATAGTCGTTCCCCGAGATGCGCACTTGGCCCACAGCACAACCTCCAAAATCGCCTACTCGAGCGGACAGACAAGTCGACAGCTACGCCAGGAAGGGCTTGATGTTCCGGAGTTCTCGCTCGTACTCACCCATGAGCAGAACGTCGATCATGCTCGTCATGGCAACGATCGAACTGGCGTCACCGTCGAGCCAGATGTGGAACCCGCGGTCACCACTGCTGAAAGCGAGCAGGTGCAGCGTCTCGTCGCGGCACTGCTCGAAGTCGTGCAGCAGCCGCTCCGCCCCGAGCACCGGCCGAAACTTCGGACGAGATAACCGCTTCCGATAGATCTCCAGCATCGTCGACCGCTCTACCTGGCCTGCCTCGTACTCCTCGTCTCCCCCAGTCCTGCAAAGCTCCTCGCGAAGCGCCAGTGCAGCGCCGTCTACGCGACCTGAGTCGGCGAGCATGTCCGCCAGCTGAGCCCTCGTCACTACCCCCACACCACCAGCCCTCTCGATCCAGGCGCAAGCCAACGTTCCCCGGTGGCACCACCCCAACACCTTCCTGGTCCCCGCGCACCCGAAATGCGAAGGATCAAGATCGCGTGTCGGAGAACTAGAAGCTCGGCGCGCTGGCCCGGGATTGCTCTCCGACGGTCAACGCGGACTATTCCGGCATTTCCGAATACGTCACAAGTCGCGCAATTCGGCCGCAAAGGGCCTGCAATTCAACCCTTGCGTCAGCAAGTGGTCCGGGTCATACTCGCCTGGTCCAGCATTCTGCAACTGCTGTTCCAGAAAATGGAACTTTCTCTATGACCACTCTTGAAAGCGCAGCCGAAGTGCTCCGCTGCTTTTCGCCTGACCGCACCGAGCTCACGGTTACCGAGACAGCAGCGCTGCTCGGCCTGCCGAAGAGCACCACCTCGCGCTTGCTGCGCGCGATGCTGGCAGCCGGGTTCTTGGAGACCGTCGGGGAGAGCCGGCGCTACCGCCCCGGCGCTCTCGTGCTCGGGCTTTCGCGGTCGTACCGCACCAGTTCGGTCCTGTTCCGGCATGTCGACGCGGCGATCGCGGACATCGTCAAGCAGGTCGGGCACACCGGTTACGTCTCGATCCGCAGCGGGGTCGAGGTCATCGGCCTCACCGACCACCGGGGCAGCAACGCGCTGAGCGTTTCCCCGCAGCTGGGCCGCCCGCTGCCGGTGCATTCGACGGCCACAGGCAGGGCTCTGCTCGCCCGGATGCCCGACGACGCGGTCCGGGAGCTCTTCCCGCACGGCTGGGAACGGCAATCGGCCACGGCACCCGGCTCGGTCGACGAACTGCTCGACCGGTTGTCACTGGTCCGGAGGCAGGGATTCGCCGAGTCCTACGACGAAGCGGTCCGCGGCGCGGGCGTGGTGTCCACCGCCGTCGGGACGCAAGACGACGAGGCACTCGCCATGTGCATCGCCTACCCGCTCGCCACGGTCTCGGCCGAGGAAGTGAACGCGATGAAAGAGCTCATGGTGACCCGCACCGAGGAAATCGCCGCTCTGGTCGGTGACCACACCCGGCAGACCTGATCAAGACCCCACAACTCGGAGGAAAACGCATGTCGCGCCTGCGCATTGGTTTTGACATCGGCGGCACCTTCACCGACTTCGTGCTCTACGACACCGAAGGGCATTCGCTGGAACTGCACAAGCGCCTGACCACACCGCACGATCCGTCGATCGCGGCGCTGGCCGGGATCGAGGAGCTCGTGCAGCGGGCCGGGGTCCGCCTCGCGGACATCGGCGAGATCGTGCACGGCACCACGCTGGTCACCAACGCGGTGATCGAACGCAAGGGCGCGAAGTTGGGCCTGCTCACCACCGAGGGGTTCCGGGACGTGCTCGAGGCGGGCACCGAGCAGCGCTACGACATCTACGACCTGTTCATCCCGTTCCCCGATCCGCTGGTCGCCCGCCGAGACCGCCTCGAGGTGCCCGAACGCATCGACGCGGACGGCGAAGTCGTCGTGCCGCTCGACCTCGACGCGGCGCGCGCCCGCTTGCACGAGTTCTCCCGCAACGGGATCGAGGCGGTCGCGGTCTGCTTCCTGCACTCCTACCGCAATCCCGAGCACGAGCGTCGAATCGGCGAACTCGCCCGCCAGGAGTTCCCGGACCTCGCGGTCTCCCTGTCCTCCGACGTCGTCGCAGAGTTGTGGGAGTACCAGCGCGCAGTCACCACCTGCGCGAACGCTTACGTGCAGCCGCTGATGGACCGCTACCTGGGGCGGCTCGAGCACGCGCTGGCCGAACGCGGCTTCGCCGGTGCGCTGCGCCTGATGCATTCGGCCGGCGGGCTGATCGCGCCTTCGACCGCGCGCGAGTTCCCGATCCGCCTGCTCGAATCCGGCCCGGCGGGCGGCGGCCTGGCCACCGCGCTGTTCGGTCGTTCGGCGGACAAGCTGGACGTGATCTCGTTCGACATGGGCGGGACCACCGCGAAGGCGTGCATGATCGAAGACGGCCGCGCCGAGATCGCGCCGATGATGGAGGCCGCCAGGGTCGACCGCTTCAAGAAGGGATCCGGCCTGCCGATCAAAGCACCGGTCATCGACATGATCGAGATCGGTGCCGGTGGTGGTTCCATCGCGTCGATCGACGAGGTCGGCCTGCTTCGGGTCGGTCCTCGCTCCGCGGGCTCGGACCCGGGCCCCGCCTGCTACGGCAAGGGCGGTACCGAGCCGACCGTCACCGACGCCAACCTCCTGCTCGGCTACTACGACCCCGAGTTCTTCCTCGGCGGGCAGATGGCGCTGGACAAGGCCGCGGCCGAAGCAGCTGTGTCCACAGTGGCCGGACCGCTCGGTCTCGCGCCGGAGGAAGCCGCGTGGGGCATCCACAAGGTCGTCGTGGAGAGCATGGCCGGTGCGGCCCGGGTGCACCTCGTGGAGAAGGGCAAGGATCCCCGGCGGTACGCGATGGTCGGTTTCGGCGGTGCGGGCCCCGCGCATGCCGTGGGCGTCGCCAGGGCTCTGGGCGTCCGCGAGGTGATCGTGCCGCCTGCGTCCGGCGCGGCGTCGGCCGTCGGATTCCTCGCCGCACCGCTCTCGTTCGAGCAGGTGCGCTCGATGCCGGTGCGGATGGTGGACGGCTTCGACCCCGATTCGGTCAACGCGGTGCTGGGCGACCTGGAAGAACAGGGTCGCGCCAAGCTCGCCGAAGCCGGTGTGCCGGACGCCGTCGTGCGGGTCGAACGCGCCGCCGACATGCGCCTGATCGGGCAGCTGCACGAGATTTCGGTACCGCTGCCCGATGGCGTCATCGACGCCGCCAGCCTCGGCCGGATCCGCGATGCCTTCGCCGATTCCTACAAGGCGCGCTACACCTCGCTCTACGAAGGCGCTGAGATCGAGGCGATCAGCTTCCGCGTCACCTGCATCGGGCCCACGCCGTCGGTGTCGCTGACCGGCGGTGCGGCGGCGACCGAATCCGCCCGCAGCAGGAAGGGAACGCGGGACGCCTACTTCGGCTCCGGGTGGGTGGAGGTCGACGTCCACGATCGCTACGCGCTCGCCCCCGGTGACCGGATCGACGGCCCGGCGATCATCGAGGAGCGCGAGTCGACCACGGTGATCCCCCCGGGGGACAGCGTGCTCGTCGACCCCGCGCTGAACCTGCGCATCGACGTCGCCCTCCCGGAGGAGGCCTCGGCCGTCGTCACCGCCGACACCCCGCACGAAGAAGCGGTCAAGGTGATCGAGGGAGATCCGATCGCCCTGGAGATCATGTGGAGCCGGCTGGTCAACGTGGTCGAGGAGATGTGGGAGACGGTGTGCCGCACCGCGTTCTCCCTCGTGGTGTCCGAAGCGCAGGACTTCGCCTGCGAGCTGCTCGACCCGACCGGCGAGACGCTCGCGCACTCGCCGCGCGCGATGCCGGTGTTCAACCTGACCTTGCCCAGGGCCGTCAAGGCGCTGCTGGCCAAGTACCCGGCTGAGACGCTGCAGCCCGGCGACGTCCTGATCACCAACGATCCCTGGCTGTGCGCGGGCCACCTGTTCGACATCGCGCTGGTCACCCCGGTCTTCCACGAGGGAAGGCTGATCGGGCTGATGGGCACGGTCGGGCACGTGGCCGACATCGGTGGCACCAAGGACTACCTGCATCCCCGTGAGATCTTCGAGGAGGGGCTGCAGATCCCGCCGATGAAGCTCTACTCGGCGGGTGAACCGGACGAGTCGCTGTTCACGTTGCTGGGCGAGAACGTCCGCAACCCGAGCCAGGTGATCGGCGACATCCACTCCTTCGTCGCGGCCAACGCACTTGGCGCTGCCCGGTTGCTCTCCTTCGTGCGGGAGTACGGGATGCACGACCTGCAGGCGCTGGCGTCGGTGGTCACGAAGCGCTCCGAGGACGCGATGCGCGCCGCCATCCGCGAGCTGCCGGACGGCGTGTACACCTCCGAGATCGAGAACAACCCGCTCGGCGAGGTGATGCGGTACCCGGTCAAGGTGACGGTCGACGGTGATGCGATCTCCATCGACTTCGACGGCGCCCCCGCGCAGCTGCCGCAGGGCGGCATCAACTGCACGATGAACTACACGGCCGCGCACGCCACCTACCCGCTCAAGTGCATGCTCACCCCGAACGTCCGCGGGAACGCGGGCTGCTACCGGCCTTTCGAGGTGACGGCGCCCGAGGGCTCGATCCTGAACGCGAATCGTCCGGCGTCGGTGAACCTGCGCACCCGCACCGGCTGGTACATCGCGCCGAACCTGTTCAAGGCGCTGGCGCAAGCCGCACCTGAGGAGGTGCAGTCCTTCACCGGGCTGCCGGTGGCCGCGACCATCTACGGCACCGACGCGGACGGTGGCACCTTCTCCGACATGTTCTTCGTCGGTGGCGGGCAGGGCGCGTCGAGCAAGGCGGACGGGAAGTCCGGATTGCTGTACCCCACCTCGGCCGCGAACACGTCCATCGAGCTGTTCGAGACGCGCGTTCCGGTTCTCATCCTGGAGAAGGCGTTCGTCGAGGACTCCGGCGGGGCGGGAGAGCACCGCGGCGGACTCGGCCAGCGCTTCGCACTGCGCAAGCGCCACGACGACGGGCTGCCCGTGCACGTCGCCGTCTACCCGGAAGGCGTCAAGTCCACCACCCCGGGCCTTTTCGGGGGAATGGCGGGGAGCGGAGCGCGCGGAGTGGTGCGTGATCTGGGCGGATCGGTCCTGCACGACTGCGGTAGCGGCGAGCTGGTGCGGATCTCGAGCACCGAGGAGATCATCGAGATCCACGTCGCCGGTGGCGCCGGGTACGGCGATCCGGCCGCTCGGGCCCGGACCGATGTCGAGCGGGACTTGAGCGAGGGCATCATCTCCGAGCGGTCGCGCGTCAGCGATTACCGCCTGGCCGAGGAGGACTGATGTCCGAAGAGCAGACCCTCGCGGCCAGAACCGGACAGCGGCATCCGCGGGCGCTCGCTCCCGCCAACCTCGCGTTGACGGTGGTCGTCAGCGTCTTCGGCGCCATCATCGGGATGCAGATCCTGGTCAACCTGGGGATCTCGGCGAACACTTCGCTGATCGGCGCGCTCGTCGCGATGGTGCTGGCCAGGGTGCCGATGTCGCTGTTCTCGAGCTACCGCTCCATCCATTCGCAGAACCTCGTCCAGAGCGCGATCTCCTCGGCCACCTTCGGTGCGGCCAACGGCCTGCTGCTGCCGATCGGCATTCCGTGGGCGCTGGGCCGCCCGGACCTCGTGGTGCCGATGTTCTGCGGTGTCGCGGCGGCGATGATCGTCGATGCCGTCATGCTCTACCGGCTCTTCGACACCAAGGTCTTCCCGGCGTCGGGAGCGTGGCCGCCGGGAATCGCAGCGGCCGAAGCGATCCAGGCAGGTGACAAGGGCGGACGCCGCGCCGGTCTGCTCGGGATCGGTGTCGTGGTCGGCGCGGCCGGCAGTGCGCTGGGCATCCCGATGTCGGCGTTCGGCGTCGCGTTCATCGGCAACATCGTCGCCATGGTCATGTTCGGCCTCGGGTTGCTGATGCGGCAGTACCAGACGCAGCTGTTCGGCGGGGATTTCTTCGCCACCATCATCCCGAAGGGCAACCTCGCCGAGGCGTACGTGCCGCACGGTTTCATGATCGGTGCGGGGTTGGTCGCCCTCGTGCAGGTCGGCGTGCAATTAGCGCGCAGGAACAGCGAGGGAGGCGGGACGAGCCGGTCCGACGCCGACATGCGGCGAACCCTCGGCCTCGGCTCGGTCGCGTACGTGCTGATCGCGGTGTTCCTCGCGCTGATCTGCGGCTTGTGGACGGACATGTCGGCGGGGATGCTGGTCGCCTTCGTGCTCTACGCCGGGTTCGCGGCCCTGGTGCACGAGCTGATCGTCGGGCTCGCCGCCATGCACGCCGGTTGGTTCCCCGCGTTCGCCGTCGCACTCATCACGCTCATCATCGGCATGATCATCGGATTTCCGCTGGAAGCGCTCGTCGTGCTGGTCGCGTTCTCGGCGGCTACCGGACCGGCCTTCGCGGACATGGGGTACGACCTCAAAGCGGGCTTCATCCTGCGCGGGCACGGCGCGGACGCGGAATTCGAGCTGGCCGGACGCCGCCAGCAGCTGATCTCGGCCATGATCGCGTTCGGCATCGCGATCGCCGTCGTGCTCGTGATGTGGGAGTCGTACTTCTCCCGCGATCTGCTGCCGCCGGTCGACCGGGTGTTCGCCGCCACCATGCACGGCGGGATCTCACCCCACGTCGCGATGTCGCTGGCCATCTGGGCGGTACCCGGCGCGATCGTCCAGCTCGTCGGAGGCTCCAAGCGGCAGGCGGGAATCCTGCTCGCCACCGGTCTCCTGGTCAGCCAGCCTTCGGCGGGCTGGGCGGTGCTGGCCGGGATCGTGATCCGCTTCGCCTGGCTCCGGCTGCGCAGCGAGAAGGCCCGTTCGGAGATGGAGGTCGTCGCCGGCGGCGTGATCGCTGGCGACGCCCTGTTCAGCTTCGGCCAATCAACCCTCAAGAGCCTCGCGGGGAAGGGCTGACAACACGCTCACGACCTCCGCGCCCGTCAGCGCCACCAGCGCTGGCGGGCGCCCGTTCGCGCAGCAGCACCTTTCGGCGCGTCGTGCCTTGAAGGCGGTGACAGACAACCACGTGTTTCAGTGCACCGAGGCTCGCTGGAGGAGTCCCCAGCTGAATTGGAATATGTGTCGGCGCAACACGCCATCCGCGTCTCGACGCTCCGTCTCGTACTGCTCGTAGGGAGGCCACATGTCGCCCTCCTGCAGCGGGCCGAAGCGCTCGCGGACTTCGTCCACCAAGTGCTTCCACGGCTGGAGCGATTCGGGGGACTCGACGTGCGGGACCTCGGAGTTTTCGCACCGCACGAATCCGTCATCGATCCAGAGCCCGTCGCCATCCCTCCCGACGACCTTGAAGTCGAACTCCGGCCACATCGGGAAGTGGTAGAACAGCGCGGTTCCACTCTCCCCGTTCGTCCAGCAGCGTTCCTCCCCGTCGGGCTCCCCCGCGAGCTTCTTGACGTTCGCCAAGGTCATCGTCCCCTGGCGTAAGTCCAGCCCCGCGCTGACCCTTTCACCGACGTCCCTCATCTCCGCTCGCGTAACCCCGAGCTCGGCAAGGGCCGCGTCGATCTGCTCATCCCCACCGATCATGCGCTTCAGCACGAAGAGCTGGAAATCGAGCCGATCACCGGCCACCATCGATCGCCTCCCCCCACAACAAGTTGCCCCCGCCACTTCGACCGGCTCGTTCAGCCCAGTCAGCACCCCCTTGCGATCACCACGCCACCCCAGCATCTTTCTGGCCGACGTTCGCGCCGCACGCACATACAGTTGCGCCTTCGAGATGACTGAAATCCCGGACATCGCAAGGGAGACGCCTGGTCGGATAGCACGCCGTTCCGACACAACCGCCACTGACCAGTGCTCGTCGTGGAGCGTTCGGGGACTGGTTGTTTACTGGACGAACTCGGGTTGGAGCCAAAAGGAGTTCAGGTCTGCGCCGACCAAACCGAGGTGAACGCCGGTGGCGATCTCGATCAGTTCCTCCGGGGATCGCTGATCACGTGACACTCGAACCAAGCCGGTTTGCTCGTCGAACAAGACGTCCCAGTTCGATCGCGCGATCGAGACGGAAACAGCATCTTCGAGTGGTGAGGCGTCGAGCTGAACGATCACCTCGCCCGGCCTGGAGTCGGGCAACTGCAAGGCGGCCCTCTTCCACGAGCTGCTCGGGAGGTATCCCCACGCATAGAGGGCACGGCCGGTGTCCACCGCCACCTCCAGCTGGAGGGTGTCCGCCACGAGGCTGGACCGTCCGCTCTCACCGGCCAGACCGACCAAGTCTTCAAGGCTCTGCGGGCGAAACGCGAACCCTCGCTCTGCCAGGCAGGAGCCCCGCCGGCTTCACCGAGAACTCGTGCACCGCACCTACCTGACAAGATCATCGTGGACGCGCTTGGGCCAGCGTTTCGGCTGGTCAGGAGTCGTGAGTACTTTGGGTTGCTATAACGCCCCAAAGTACTCATCGGTGGCGTGCTGGCGGCCTTCGCCGGTGTCCTGCTCGTCATCATGACCCTGCTCGTGCTGTACC
>NZ_JBEOVY010000318.1:0-9195 GCF_040295745.1 Saccharopolyspora sp. NPDC002686 | reverse complement strand
GGACGCGGGTAAGGCCGCATCGGACGCGATCGATGACCTGGCTTCGAAGACCGATGACCCCGCGGCGCAGGAAGCGCTGAAGGAAGCGAAGCAAGCGGCCGATGACGCGATCAAGGACTTGGGCCAGGACGGCACCCCACCGACCCCGGAGGAAGCCAGGGAAGCCGCGAACAAGGCGATCGACGATCTCGCGTCGAATACCGATGATCCCGCCGTGAAACAGGCCCTGGAAGACGCGAAGCAGGCAGCCAACGACGCGATCGACGATCTGACCACTCCCCGCACCGAGTCTGGCGGGCCGGCTTCCGAGGCGGACCCGCAGGGCGCGGCGACGGATGCGATCGGGAACCTGGCCGGCAAGACCGACGATCCTGCTGCGCAGGAAGCGCTGAAGCAGGCCGATCAGGCTGTGAACGACGCGATCGACAAGCTGGGTGAGGACGGCACTCCGCCGACCCCGGAGGAGGCCAGGGAAGCCGCGAACAAGGCGATCGACGATCTGGCGTCGAATACCGATGATCCGGCCGCGCTGAAGGCTTTGGAAGACGCGCGCAGCGCCGTGGACCAAGCGCTTGACAACAGCGGCCAGCAAAACGGTGCGTCCGAACTGGACGATTTCCTTTCCGGGGGTGGCAAGGCCCTTCAGGACGCGCGGGGCGCGGCGGACGGGGCGCTCGCTGACCTCGCTGGCGGTGCTGGCGGTGGTCCCGGTGGCGGCCCGGGCGGCGGTCTGGGTGGGGATCCTGGCGGTGGCCCGGATCTCGGTGGCCCGGGGACGCCTCCGAATGCCCGTTTCGACACCGACGTAGCTGCCCAGCAAGGCCTTGCGCCGCCTGGCCCGCAGGCCGCCCTCAGCCAGACGAGCGGTACTGGAGCCCCTGTCGGTTCCGCCACTGCGACAGCCGCGGGACTGGCCAGCGGTGCGAACGGCGCGGGTGGGAGCGGGATGCCGATGGCCCCGATGGGCATGGGCGGCGCGGGTGCCGGCGCGGCCGGGCAGCAGGGTGCCGACCGGGAACCGCAGATCTGGATGAAGGCGGACGAGGGGACCTGGGATGACAAGGACAAGGACAATCCACCCCCGGTGATCGGACGGAGCTGACCGATGACGCAACCGACTCCCCCCGCTGATCCTGCCATCGACCAGCTGAACTTCGACCAGCTGGCGCAGCTGGTGAACGCTACGTCTCCGGATGACTTCTACCGCAAGGCCGACCAGTTCGACGAGGCCAGCAACGGGCTCAGCGATGCTGGCGACCGGTTCCGCTCGCAGTGGCGGAACCTCCAGGACAACAATTCCGGAGCGGCCATCGACAGCGGCGTGGAGTCCAGCGAACGCACCCTGCGGCACAACGAGCGGGTGCTGCAGGCCACGCCCGGTTACGGGACGCTGCTGCGGCGCGCGGGTGATGCGCTGGCGAACGCCCAGCTGCGGATGCGAGATCTCCAGCAGCAGCGGAGCGAACAGGCTGCTGCAAGCGCGGACCAGGACCCGGCGGCCACAACTCCGGAGGACGCTGCGGCGGCAGCGGAGGCACAGGCTGCGGCGGACGAGCAGCAGACCGAGCAGGCACGCCAGATCGTGCGCGATTTGTCCACCGCCTACACCGATGCCGGTAATGGGATGAGTCAGTTGCCCGAGCAGGAGGGCTCGACCGGAGCCGCGGACACCGGGGCGTCGACTCGGTCGGCGCCGTCGGAGAGCGGTCCTGTCGGCGGCACGAATTCCGATGCGGTGCAACAAGATTCGTACCAGGGTGTACCGCAGTCGGCTGCGACGTACGGCTCGGGAGCAGGGGGAGTTTCCGCCGTTGGCGGAGGTCTTCGCGGTGGACGTGGCGGGGCTGGTGGCTGGCAGGGCACCGGCCGGGCCGCGGCAGCCGCCGGCGCCTCACCGGCATCGGGCGGGCAGGAGCAGAACACTGCGCCGTGGGGCGGATTCGCGGGCGGAGGTGCACCAGCGGCGGGTGGGCAACTCGGCGGCGGACGGGCCGGGTTCGGACGAAGGTGGCCCGGTGGAAGCCCCAGCGGTGCGCAGGGACCTGCACCGGTGCTGGGGCGTCAGCAGGGGGCGTGGATGGCGGCCTCGCCGCGGACACGCTCGGCCCCTGCCGGGGGTGCTGGTTTCGCGGAGAACCGGCAGAAGCGGCCGGTGACGCAGTCCGGTAACGCCGGAAGTGCCGGGGAGGGGCGGAACGAGTCGAGGCCGCAGACGCAGTCGGAGTCGAGGCCGGAGGAAATCGAGCAGGTCTTGCCGGTGCAGCAGGCCCTTCCCGCTGTCGCGGCCGCGACAGCCAGCGCCATGCCGGGTCTCGTGTCGGGCACCACCGCTGCGGGGGGCGCGACCCCGAACGCGGCCCCACAGGTGGTGCCTGCCGCGGGAAGCACGCCACCCGGCCCGAACGGCCCCCCGGGGGGAACTCCCCCGCCCCCGGGGGGCCACCCCTCGCTCTCGGGCGGCAGGACGCCGGTCACGAGCCTCCCCACCGGGCTGGGGACCGTGTCGAACGTGCCCAGCAGCGGCATTTCGCGGGCTCCCTCGCCGTCCGCGCTCGACCTGGGGCAGGTCAGCAACCCCACTCCGTCGTCGATGGGATCGGTTCCCGGTTCGCGCGGCACGCCGGTCGACCTGTCGATGACCGCGTCGGGACAGTCCATGACGCCCAGCGGCACCGCGCAGCCGTCGCCGTCCGCGAACACCGGTTCGTCGAACGCCGGGCACCCGGTCAGCCCGATGATGGGCGCTGGCCTCCAGCAACAAGACCAGCACCGTAGCGGCAAGGCAGTGGTCCCGATGGAGCCCGGTTTCTGGGACGAGCCGGACGGAGTGCCTGCCAGCCTCGGACGGCCGGGGCCGAAGGCCGGCCCGGAAGAATCCGGCAGCTCGGAGCTGCCCACCGCTGAAGCAGACGAATTCCTGGAAAAACTGCGTCAGATGAGGAATATCCGATGACTGATCCAGATCTGAACGGGGTGGACAAGGCGACCCGCGACCTCGAAGCCGCGATGGCCGCATTGGACGAGGAACGTCAAAGGCTCGACGAGATCTCGCGGATCCGGCGGGAGGAAACCACGGTCGTGCAGGCCAAGGACCACTCGTTGGAGATGACGTTCGACGGAAATGGCGAGCTGGCCGAGTTGAAGTTCAACGGCGCGAAGTACCGCACCATGGCACCGGCCCAGCTGGCCAGCGTGATCGTCGAGACACTGCGCGTCGGCCGTGCGCAGAGCATGGAGAAGATCACCAGTCTGTTGTCCTCCGATCTGCTCCCGGGCATCGATCTGGCCGGGGTCATGAGCGGCAAGGTCGATCCGCAGAGCGTGGTCGACGCTTTCATGGAGCCGATGCTGGGAATGCTCGACGGCGAGAGGAAGAGCGGATCGACCGGTAAGGGGGCAGCGGGATGAGCAAGAACGTCTTCATCGACCCGGATGGGGTCGATGCTGCCAACAACCGGATCCGGGCGGTGCACACCAGGATGTCCGAGATGTGCAAGCGGCTGAACGCAGTCCTGACTGAGAACCACGGGTGCTGGGGAGACGACGAGATCGGGAAGAAGTTCGAGGAGGGCTACGTCGGGGCTGAGGACACGCTCACGGAGTCCAACGAGATGATCGCCAAGAACATCGGGGAGACGGCCGCCGCGATCGACCGGAACATGACGGACCTCTTGGCGCAGGACGCCGAGAACGGAAACAACATCAGGAAGTAGCTGGGCTGGAATCAGCGGGTACGACGTTCGCCCGGTGGCGCGAACCGGCGAGGTGCGCGAGGAAGGAGACATCCGGTGGGTTTCAACGACGAAATCCATCTGTCCCCCGGCTTGCAGAAATTCCTCACGGTTGTCGTCGGCATGCAATTGCCCGAGGGGAGTCCACGCAAACTGTGGGAGATGGGCGACGCGTATAAATCGGCGGCAGAGGAAATCGAGGAATCAGCGCTCCAGCTGAGAGGCGCGCGCGACGAACTAGACGATTCGTTCGACGGTGAAGCCGGTGATGCCTCCGTCGACTACCTGAACACCATGCTCGGATACCTGTCGGAGCTGCAGACCTCGGCGGAGGAACTCTACAAGACCACGACCGACACCGCTGCCAACATCCAAAAAGGCAGAATCCTCTTCATCACCATGTTGGTGCTCGCCTTCATTGAGGTCATGGCTCTGCTGGCGTCCATCGTCCTGTCCTGGCTCGCGCCGGCGGTGACCAGGGCAGCGCAGGAGGGGTTGAAGAGAATCCTCCTGGAAATGATCAAAGACATCGCGCGCAGCGCCCCCAAGTACGTCATGACCGTGCCCAACGCGATCAAGAACGCAGGCGGCTTGGGGACTCGTTCCGGTGTGAAGGCCGGCCTGCAAGCAGGCGGCAGGCAGGCGTGGAACGCCGGGAAGTACCCGTTGGGCGGAGCGGCCTTCGGGGCCGGCGTCTTGGGCATTGTGGACGGTTCGGTTCAGCAGGATCAGATCGACGACAATCGTCGGACGGAGTTCGACGAGAAGTCCTTCACAGCGACCACGGTCGGCGGAGCGATCGGCGGTGCGTTCGCGGGATTGGCATCGAACCTGTCGTTCGGTGCCATTCGGAGCGTCCGCAGCGCTATGGACGCCATCAACAAGCCGATCCGGGACTTCAACGAGAAGATCGCCTCGTTCAACGCCAAGGCAGGCACGAATTTTGCGACCGCACCGGAAAAGCAGCTGACCGGCGGACAAAATGCGTTCGGGAAAGTCTTGGACGGTCTGGCGCAGGCGGGGTCCACCATCCCCGCCAACCTGGTCATCAACGCCGTTTTCGATGAGCACGCCGGCGCGACGGACGGTTTGTTCAGCGCCTTCGCCAGAGGTGCAGGGGGATCCGGCGAAGCCAGCGCGAACGCGGCCAAGATCGACGTGCCCAAGGCATCAGAGATCGATGGCCCGCCTGAGCTGAAGATCCCAAGCCCGGATTCCGCGTCGACCGGAGGCGACGAGGGCGATACGTCGATCAGCGGCGAGACCTTGCGCGGCGACGTGAAGTCCACGGACGGTTCGGACTTCACGGACAGTGACAGTTTGCACTCGGGCGACGAGATGAGGGGCTCGGATGCATCGGGGACCGATTCGGGCGGCAAGGGTGACGGAGCGGGTTCTTCCGGCGAGCAGTCGCGCTCGGCGGACCCGCAGGTGGCAGAATCGGACCGGACGGCGACTTCGCGTCAGGTCGAATCGGGAGGCAACCCGATCGGCACGATGTTCTCGAACAGCGCGCCGGTGGCCACGACATCGCATGGCCAGCCGCAGCCCCAGTCGGTGAGCGGTTCCACGCAGACGGCCGGCGCCGAGCAGGTTCCCAGCATGTCTGGGACCGGGCAGCCGGGGATGTCGGAGTCCACATCGGACACGATTGCGGATTCATCGGGTGGCCCCGATCTCCAAGCGCATTCGTCCAGTGGTGGATCGCTTTCCGGTGAGCTGTCGGCGGACAGGTCGCTGCCGCTTTCGGACGACGATGCCACGGCGCCCGTTTCCGATGGGATCGAGCGGACGCAGATGTCGACCGGATTGCAGGACCAGGTGCTCTCGGACGGTCGAAGCGAGAACGTCCAGCCGGGCTCCGCCGTGAACGGCACGTCGGCAGAGGGTGGCCGGACCGCGCAAACCTCGTCTGCCGCTGGCGGTTCCTCCAGCACGAACGCGTCCAACGGGCTGAGCGCGCCTACCTGGCGGTCTCCCTCGTCGGGGGCGAACATACCGGTCACGTCCGGTGGGAACAGCGCTGAAAGTGGCGGAAATTCCGGCGCCAACACCAATTCCGGACCGACTACCGGTGGGCGAAGCACCAGCACGCCCGGACCTGCTTCGAGTGGCGGCCGCACCGAAGCATCGCCGCCGGGCCAGCCGCCTGTGCCGCCTGTCGGCCCGGCTCGTCCCAACGTGTCCGACGGCGACCGGGTGTCCGCACACGGAAGTCGACCGGACGAGTCGACGACACATCCGAGTCATCAGAACCTGGTCACGCAGTCCCGGTCCAGGCATCACGACGAAAGCTCCGAAGACGTTCGGGCACCGGAGCAGCGGGGCTTCGAACGACCGGACCCGCCGAATCCGGCTGGACCGGCCGCGGATCCGAAGGCGCGGATTCTCCAGCAGCTGACGCCGACGATCAACGGGATTCGGCAATACCTGGACGCGCTCCCCGAAGACACGCTGCCAGAGATGCGCAAGCACGTCTCGTCCTGGCCCAATATGCTGGAGAACGGTCACTTCTCCAGAATGGGGACCGACGAGCTGCGCGATTTCGTGCGCGGGGCGCAGGAGCTGTTGTCGCGCCTGCGGCAAGCGCCCATGGCATCCGATGGAGCCCTCCGGGCCCACGGTCCTGCCTTGGAGCAATCCCCTGTAGATGATCTGTCCTGGCAGCACAGCCAGGAGCCCACGGCGTCGAGGAGTGGCGGGGAGGCGTTGCGGGACGCGGGGCGGCAGCCTGTCCGTGGGCAAAAGCGGCCTCGCCCCCGCAGGGGTGCGCGTGATTTCCGGCCTAAGCTTCCGCCTATTGCTGAGGAAGTAGAAGTGGGGCAGGGCGCGGCGCAGCAGCAGGGCAATGTGGTGTCGCAGGGGACCGTGGCGTCCGGTGCAGGTCAGTCGGCGAACCGGGCGGCGAACGTGGCGAATCCGGTCGTACTGTCAGGGGTTCCGAGGTCCTCCGGCTCCGCGTTGGCTGCTTTTCTCAATCCGGATCCTCCAGTACGGGAAGGTGACGCGCAGCAGCAGGGTGTTGCACGGGGTTCGCAGCAGGGTGGGGGAGACCAGCAGCAGGCTACAGGACACCAGCAGCAGGGTGGGGGACAGTCGCAGGGCGCTCCCGGCAATGCGGTCGATCCGGCTGCGCGTCCGGCGGAGTTGATCAGGGACGGTGTCATCTCACCGGCGTCTCAGCTGCTGCCCAGCCGGGGAGTGTGGTCTGGGGAGCGAGGCAGCGTCCACGAGGAACTGATCAGGAACATCGTCGACCGGCTCCCGCTCTCGCCCAGGCAGCAGGATTCCTTGAGTAGTCAGCTCACCGACTATGCACGGGCGCGGGGTGAATCCGGCCTGCTGCAGACGCTTTCCAACGGCAGGACATTCTCGATCCCGTACGGCAACGGCTACCAGAACTTCTTCCTGAAGTTGCGCCGAACCGATATCCGTCCTGTCGCGCTGGGCGCCGAGGAACTGCGCAGCACCCCGACGCAGGAGACCAAGCAGGAGACCGCGCCGCGGCAGAGGTCGAACCGTGGGCTATCCCGCAAGTCCGGGGGCGGCGTGGTCGCCGGTTTCTGGGACACGGCTTTCGATGCGGTCGCCCCTGTGCTGAACCTCCGGGTGCTGCCGTTCTTCAGCTGGAGCGGAAACGTCGTTAACTCGGTGAAGGACAAACGATGGACGGTGCGGGAACGACCGGCGAAGCTGGGGCGCGATCACCGGGCGTTCGACGTGAACTTCCAGCTGGACTGGAGGTTCGGTGCGCTGGAGGGCCAGGCCCAGTTCGATCCGTCGGTGCGGTTGGCCTATCCCGCATCGGTGCTGGAAACCCCGCAGCCCGGGCCACCCGCACCCGCCCCGGCGCGACACGCCCCGGTCGCGCTACCGCTCGAAGTGCAACAGCTAATCGCACACGTGGACACCTATGCCAACGTGGGCGGCCTGCAGAACAACGTCATGGAAGCGCTGCCGGACTGGGCCCGGCAGGACTCGACGATCAGCGCAGGCGTGGCGGCCAGCGTCGATTCCGCGCTGCTGGTCGAGGAATCCGCGGAGGGTCTGGTGCGCGGTGTGGACATCACGCACCGCACGGTGTACCCGAAGTTGCTGACGCGACCGGGCGCTGACTGGACGAAGCATCCTGAGGTCAACGCGCACATCAGCTCGAAGCTGCGCGGATTCGAACGGATCGGCCCGGTGCGCGACGAGGTCCGCACCGGCGAGACGTGGCGCAGGATGACCGACGACAAGATGGGCAAGAAGGTCAGTTCCAAGGCCGAAGGCGGCGTGCGGGCACGGATCCTCGCCGACCTCGGCGAGATCGAGGTGGACGGCTTCAAGAGTCACATCCGGTTCGGTCCGTTGGCACGGCTGTCCGCATCGTCGACCCGCCAGGAGTCCTACGAGGGCAGAGCCGCCGGCAAGTCGAAGGACAAGTCGGTCGAGGCCGGCGCTCAGCGGTACCGGCTGGACCTGTCGTTGGGTGCGGAGATCACGACCCGTCCGGGAGGGCGCGCAACGACTCCAGCGGTCGAGGTGAACCCCAGTGATGGTGCGGTATACGTCTGGGTCCGGCCGGCTGATATCGATGAGTTCGAGGCCGCGCTCAACGCTGCGCTGAACGACGCACCGAACGCCAACGCTGGTGTGCAGCAGGCCGGGATCAGTCAGCAGGCAGCGGCTGTCGATGCGGCGCAGAGCGAGCAGATCCGCAGGGTGCTTGACGGCGACGGCATGTTCCAGGATCTGGTCAGCATGCCCGGCGCTGAGCGTCTGCAGGCCGAAGCCAAGCAGCACATCGAGCGGCGGCTGGCGGATTCCGGAGTCGATGCGCGGGAGGTCGACTGGACGGCGGTCGACAAGAAGCTGAACGGACTCGGGCCGCACAAGCTGCTGCGCGGTTTCCGGGGGCTGATCGGCGGGCGGGCCCGCCCCGTCAATGTCGAGGTGGAGGTCGGCGACCGGCGGTTCAAGTTCGATGTCACTGCGGAACCCGGTGCTGTCACCACGCGCCGTCCCCTACCCGAGGATGTGAAGTTCAGCGCTACCCGGGCGCGGGGGACCGGCTGGAAGACCACGTTCTCCGGAGGGTTCGGCTGGGGCGGTTCGCTGTCGGCGTTTGCACGTACGACGGCCCGGGATAGCGGATACGGAGCTTCCACCTACCTAGGCGGATACGTCGGGTTGACGGGCGGGCAGGACTGGGGAACGGCCAGCGGGCACGGGGTGGACGCAGACACCGAGACGCGGGTGAAGTACTCCGGCCCAGCGGACCGGGTTCGCCGCGAGGTGGATCTCCACATGTCGGTCGTCGAAGAGCACAGAACAAGGTTCTGGGACAACGTGCGGGGTGGAAGGATCATCGGCCGCACGTGGGTGCGGGAGCCCGAGGTCAACATCGAGGTTCGCGCGGAAGTCGACTACCGGGTCGCCCGGTTCCTCCTGGACGCCGTCGGGCAGGGGATCAACGGGCAGC
>NZ_JBEOVY010000317.1:0-9280 GCF_040295745.1 Saccharopolyspora sp. NPDC002686 | reverse complement strand
GCCAGCCCGGCCACCGCCAGCCAGCAGCGGACCTTCGTCGAGCGCAGGTCCAGGCGCCCGACGGCCATGCCGAGCAGCACCAGCGGCAGGTAGGAGAAGGTCGGGTAGAAACCGAGCAGCAGCAGGTCGAAGACCCCGGCCTTGGCGATCAGGTGCCCCGGGTCGACGGTGTTGACCGCGGTGACCAGCCACGCCATCGGGGTGTCCCCGGCGATCCAGGTGCGCAGCACGAACGACACCTGCGGACCCACCAGGGCGGTGACCGCCGCGGCGATCAGCAGACCTCGGGCGCGCAGCCGGATGAACGGCACCGCGAGCAGGAAGTACAGCCCGTAGAACGGGATGATCACGGTGAGCAGGAAGCCGGTCGCCTCGGTGGCCTTGGCCAGCAGGATGCCCAGCACCAGCAGCAGCACCGCGCGCAACGTGATCCGCAGGCGCGCTTGGCGCAGCGCATCGCCGGTCGGGGGAGTGGTGCGCCCGGACAGCAGCGCCAGCGACACCCCGGCCAGCAGCGTGAACAGCGCCGTGGACCGGCCGCTGGAGAACTGCGCGACCCACACCTCGGCGTCACCGGTCAGGAACGGCACCCCGAAGTGGATGCAGAACATGCCCAACACGGCCAAGAACCGTGCGACGTCTACCCCGACCAGTCGGCCTGTGCGTGGTTGCGGCCGAGCAGTGCTCGTCTCGGGCGCAGTAGCCGCAATAGCAGTCATGGCATCCAGCAGGGTCTCGGGATCTCTTCCAACAACGTTACCGACGGTGGAACGAGCCCTTGCACGGCCCGTGACGCCGGAGAGTGCAGGCTCACACGAGCCAGGCGGCGGTGCCGGGCGGCAGCTCGTCGCCTTCCACCGGGCGGGAGGACAGCAGCACCTCGCCGGGCGGCAGCGGCACCGGGGCCGCCGAGGTGTTCAACGCGCAGATCAGGTCGCTGCCGACCCGGCGGAAGGCGAAGCAGTCCTCCGGCGCGCCGAACCACTCGACCTCGTCACCGGTGAACGCCGGGTGGCTGATCCGGGTTTCCAGCGCGTGCCGGTACAGCGACAGGGTGGACTGCTCGTCCTCCAGCTGCGCTTCGACGGTGAACGCCGCCCAGTCCGCCGGGATCGACGACCAGTCGCCGCTCGCCTCGGAGAACCCGAACGGCGGCTTCTCGCCCTCCCACGGCATCGGGATCCGCTCGGTGCCCGGCAGGCCCAGCTCCTCGCCGTGCCGCAGGCACACCGCGCCGGGCAGCGCCAGCTGCACCAGGGCCATCGAGCGCACCGGGGTCAGCGCGGCCGCATCCCGGCTGCGCTGGGTGTCGCGGCTGGCCATCGCCCACGCGGTGCGCCGCCCGGGCGTTGCCAGCGCGCCGGTGATGACCTTGCGCAGCGGCTCGGCGGCGAACCCGGCGATCGCCAGGTCGAGGTTGAACGACAGGTGCCAGCTGCCGGCCCCGATCACCACCCGGTCCGGGTACTCGGCCAGCACCGATTCGACCGCGCCGGTCGGGTCCTCGCGGGGCGCCAGGTGGAACCCGTCCACGCCGTTCAGCAGCCAGGGCTCGAGCACCGCCGCGGGGTCGTCGCGCGCCGGATCCACGTCGAGCGCGAGCATCACCCGCATCCCGGAGCCGCGCGCTTCGGCGAGCAGCGCGGCGAAGTCCTGGGCCGACGGGTCCAGCCCGGCGGCACCGGCCAGCACGACCGCGTCCACGCCGAGCAGCTCCAAGTAGCCGAGCCGACCGCGCAGCCCTTCGAAGTCGCCGACACCGTCACCGTCGGCATCGGCGAACGTGCCGACGTCGACCTGGTAGCACACCGCGTCCCACCACCACGGCCGTTCGCCGCGGTCCGACCTCGCACCCGCCGCCCGCATCACCGGATCCTTCTCTCGGAGCTGTTCACCGACCTGCCGGTCCTGTCAGAACCACGAGTTGACCATGCTTTCGGCGGCCATCTCCATGTACTGCCAGAGCTGTTCGCGGTGCTGCGGCGCGAGCTTCGCCTCGTCCACCGCGATCCGCATGCAGCGCAGCCACGCGTCCCGCTCGGTCGGGCCGATCTTGAACGGGGCGTGCCGCATCCGCAACCGCGGGTGTCCGCGCCGGTCGGAGTAGGTGTGCGGGCCGCCCCAGTACTGGATGAGGAACAACCGGAGCCGCTCCTCGGCCGGACCCAGGTCCTCCTCGGGGTAGAGCGGGCGCAGCAGCTCGTCCTTGGCCACCTCCTCGTAGAACTTCGCCACGATTCGGTGGAAGGTCGCTTCGCCGCCGACCTGCTCGTAAAAGCTCTCCACGGAAGTCACGGGCCCCATCCTCTCAAGTGCGGTCCGCCGAACTCCTCCCGCGTAGCGGTGCAGGCGGAACGGACGCGCCCGCCTGCACCGCGCAGAGCACCGGCCGTCACAGCTCCACTGGGCTCGACGGCGGAATCGGCCGGCCGTAGGGGTACGGCGGCTCGATGTCCTTCTCGTCGTAGGCGCGCTTGATGTCCGCGCGCAGCCTGCGCTGCACCGACCACTGGCGGCCGGGGCGGACCTTGACGGTCAGCCGCAGCGTGACGGTGTCGGGAGTGATCTTGTCGACGCCCAGCATCTCCGGCTTGTCCAGGACGTCCTTGGACAGCGGCTCGCGCGAGGTGGCGTCGGTGGCCACCTCGGTGGCGACCGAGATGGCCTTCTCCACGTCACTGCCGTGCGAGATCGGGAAGTCCACCACCGCGTAGGCGAAGCCCTGGCTGGAGTTGCCGACCCGCAGGATCTCGCCGTTGCGGACGTACCAGACGGTTCCGTTGATGTCGCGCAGCGTGGTCACGCGCAGGCCGACCGCCTCCACGGTGCCGCTGGCCTCACCGAGGTCGACCACGTCACCGACCCCGTACTGGTCCTCGACCAGCATGAACATGCCGGACAGGAAGTCCCGCACCAGGTTCTGGGCGCCGAAGGCGACCGCGACACCGAGCACACCGGCCGAGGCCAGCACCGGCGCCACCTGGATGTCCAGCTCCTGCAGCACGTAGATCGCGGCCAGGCCGAAGATCACCAGCGAGGCGATCGACTTGAGCACCGAGCCGATCGTGCGGGCGCGCTGCAGCCTCCGCTCCGAGAGCAGCTCGGCGGTCAGCGCGTCGGTTCGGCGTTCCCGCAGCGGGTTCAGCAGCTTCGGGGGCTTGCCGTTGCCCTGGGTCAGCTTGGTGATCGTGCGGTGCACCAGCCAGCGCAGGATGAACGCGATGATCAGGATCATCGCGATGTGCAGTGGTTTGGCGATGATCAGGTCGGAGTACGAGGCCAGCCATTCGTTGCCGGTCCAGCCGTAGATCGTGTTGCACCAGCCCGGCTCGCTGACGCACTCCGGTTGGGTCAAAAGCGGCAGTTCCATGGGTCGGGGGTTCTCCATGCTGTCGTTCAGATGCCCGCGACGTAGGTGATCGCACCGTCGCGTGAGGACGCGCCGGACCAACCTCGAGCTTCGTGCGCGCCCCGCCGCGCACGAGACTCGACCAGCCGTGGCACCCGGACCGAGTTCGGGGCTCAGTCCAAGGGCAGCCCGGTGGCCTCCGCGAGGAAGGCGAGCTGGTCGGCAGCGAGCCCCACAGTACGTGAAACCGAGCGCGCAGCATGGCCCACCTCGGTCTCGCGGCGCAGCAGAATCGGACGTTTCGCCGGGTCAGACGCTGTGGCGTGCTGCAATGCCGCGCACATCTTGCGAGCGTGATTCGGGTCAACCCGGGTGTCGGACTCGAAGACGGTGAACAGGACCGACGGGAAATCGGTCTGCTCGACCACGTTGTGGTACGGCGAGTAGGACAGCAGCCAACCCAGCTCCTCCGGGTCGTCGGCGGTGCCGTACTCGTCGTTCCAGGTGCGGCCCAGCAGGAACTGCTCGTAGCGCACCATGTCCAGCAGCGGCGCCGAGCACACCACGGCCCGGTAGAGGTCCGGGCGCTGGGTGAGCGCCGCGCCGACCAGCAGACCGCCGTTGGAGCCGCCGGAGATCGCCAGCTGGTCCGAAGTCGTCCAGCCCTGGTCGATCAGGTGCTGCGCGGCGGCGTGGAAGTCGTCGAAGGTGTGCTGCTTCTGCTCGCGCATGCCGGCTTCGTGCCACTGCTCGCCCTCTTCGCCACCGCCGCGCAGCGACGGCAGCGCCCACACGCCACCGGCGGCCACCCAGGCCAGCGCGGACGGCGTGTACCCGGGCTCGCGGGACAGCGAGAACCCGCCGTAACCGGTCATGAACACCGGTCGCGGGCGGTCCGGCTCGGCCGCCGGGCTGAGCAGGAACATCCGCACCGGGGTGCCGTCCAGCGACCGGTAGGTGACCTGCTGGGTGTGCACCTCGGGCAGCTCGACGGCGCCCGGCGCGCGCTGCTCCAGCGCGACCTGGCCGGTGCTGTGCGCGTAGGCGTGCACGCACGGCGGGGTGGCGAAGTCGGTCCAGCCGATCCACAGCTTGTCGCGGTCGTGGTCGGTGTCCTCGTCGACCGCGGTCAGCGCGGTGACCTGACCGGTGCCGGGCAGCGGCACCTCGCCGGTCCGGCGCCCGGTGGCCGGGTCGTGCAGCGTCACCTCCGACACCGCGTGCCGGGTGCGGAGCACGACCAGCTGCGGGTCGCCGTCACCGGTGTCGAACCAGCGCACCGCCTCCAGCACCGAGTCCGGCTGCTCGCCGATCAGCTCGGTCCAGTGCTCCGGTTCCGGCTGCTGGGGATCCGCCACGCACAGCCGCCAGCGCGGCGCGTCCAGCGTCGTCATCACGTACAGCCGGCCGTCGCGCTCCACCCAGGCGCCGACCCGGTAGCCGTCGGTGGTGTCCACGACCTGCCGCAGCGCGGGCACCTCGCCGCCCGCGGTCAGGTCGGCGATCCACACCGAGTCCCGCCGGGCGGTGCCGGGGCTTCCCTCGATCACCAGCCAGCGGCCGTCCCGGGACACCCGGGTGCCGTAGTAGAAGGTGGGGTCCTGGCCCTCGCCGTGCACCAGCACGTCGTCCTGGTCCGGGTCGGTGCCCACCCGGTGCCGCCACACCCGCCGGTGGAACTGCTCCTCGCCCTCGGGCACCAGCTCCGGGGCGAGCCGCCGGACGTAGAAGTACTCCTCGCCGCCGGGCAGCCAGGAGATCGTCGAGTAGCGGCAGCGGTCGATCGGTCCCTCGACCAGCTCACCGGTGGCCACGTCCAGCACGTGCAGCAGCGACTCCTCGTCACCGCCGACCGAGATCTGGTACGCCAGCCGGTCGCCCTCCAGGCTCGGCGACCAGCTGTCCAGCGTGGTCAGCCCGGACGGGTCCAGCGCGGAAACGTCCAGCAGCACCCGCTCGCTGCCGTCGCGGTCGCGCACGTAGAGGACCGGGAACTCCTGGTCGGGCTCGCGGCGGGTGAAGAACGCCCGCCCGGCGCGCCACGCGGGTGCCGACACCGAACCCGACGCCAGCAGCGAGCGCATCCGCTCGGCGACCGCTTCCCGTCCCGGGAGCGCGTCCAGCCAGGTGCGGGCGAGCTGGTCCTGCGTCGCCGACCACGCCTCGGTGCGCGGATCGGCCGGGTCCTCCAGCCACCGGTAGGGATCGGCCACCTGGTGGCCGTGCAGGTCTTCGACGATGTCGTCGCGGTCGGCGGCGGGGTAGCGCAGCTGGGCTTGAGCGTCGGTCACGTCCGCGACGATACGTGGCGGACGGGTGCCGGAGTTGATCACGACATGCCGGTTTCACCGGAAACGAGCAGCGGCAACGGCGAGCATCGTTGCCGGACAGGGCCTTGATCCAGAATGATTGGAGGTGGTTGCACCGCCGCACCGGCGCGGCGTGGCGAATCACACGTGCGTTCGGACGGGGTTCTGTGCTGAACTTTGCCCGACACCGGTGGAGGTGGTCGCGTGCCCGACCGACAACCGACCCGACAACCGGCGCTGAAGGCCACGAGCCTCGCGTCGCGGGCCCCGCTGTGCCCGCCGAACCGCGGCTCCACGCCGCAGGCGGACCGGCCACCCGGTCATGCGCCGTCCTGGCGCAAGCGGCGGGTCCTGCTGCTCAACACCACGTTCGAACCGCTGACAGCGCTCCCGCTGCGTCGCGCGATCGTGCTGCTCGTCTGCGGCAAGGCCGAAGTGGTGCACGGCGACTCGGCCGGCATGGTGCTGCACTCGGCAACCGCCGCCGTCGAAGTCCCGTCCGTGATCCGGTTGAGCAACTTCGTGCGGGTCCCGTACCGCGGCCGGGTCCCGCTGACCCGAACAGCGTTGATGCTGCGGGACAACTACCGGTGCGTGTACTGCGGATCTCGCGCCGAAACCATAGATCACGTCGTGCCGCGCAGCCGAGGCGGCCCCCACACGTGGGAGAACTGCGTCGCCTGCTGCACCAAGTGCAACCACCGGAAGGCGGACAAGACGCTGAGCGAGCTGGGCTGGCGGCTGCCGGTGGCGCCGTGCGCGCCGCGGGGCCGGCACTGGCGGCTGCTCGCGGGCCTGTCCGAGACGGACCCCCTCTGGTTGCCGTACCTGGGGGAATCGGCGGCCTGATGCCGACGTCGGCGGCCGGGTCGTGACGCGGTCCGAACTGCGCCACGCCCGGTCAGCTGATCCGAACACCGCGCTGCCCGCTGATCCGCACACCCCGGCTGATCCGGACACCGCTGGAGATCCGAACCCCGCCCCGGCCGCTGATGCGCACGCCCTGCTGGCCGCTGATCCGGACGCCGCTCCGGCCGCTGATGCGAACCCCGTGCTGTCCGCTGATCCGGACACCCCGTTCATTGCTGATGCGCACGCCGTGTCGGCCGCTGATCCGCACACCTTCGCGACCGCTGATGCGGACACCGTGCTCCCCGCTGATGCGAACTCCGCGCTGGCAGCTGATCCGCACGCCCTGTTCGCCGCTGATGCGGACGCCGCTCCGGCCGCTGATCCGCACACCCTGCTGTCGACCGCTGATCCGCACGCCCTCCGAGAGGCCGCTGATCCGAACCCCGCTCCGACCGCTGATCCGGACGCCCTGCTGGCCGCTGATGCGGACTCCGCGGGTCTGGCCGCTGATGCGGACGCCGTGTTCGCGGAGTGGTTGACGAACGCTCGGAAGAGTGACGATGCTGCTCTGAGTGGCGGTTTCGAAGATCGACATTGTGTGCCTCCCGCATTCAAATCATGTTTTGAGCGCATGTGATCAAATATGCAAGACCCATACAGGTGAAAAACTAGGTTCAGAGATCGTCAGGAACAAGCCGCCAAGTTGCCGCGCATTGCAACCGTCTGGTGCGACTCCATTCGGTGGCAGGCGTTGGGCCGAACGAGTTACGAGATGTGATCTGCATCACGGATGATGCGTAACCGAACGTAGTTTTTCGGGTCGGCGGTCGGCCTCGACCAGCGGAAACCCGAACCGGGGACGTGCGGAACCCCGGCGTCGCGGCGGCGGGCCCGCGGGAATGCGGGCGGGCGCGGCGGTGATCTTCCACGCCGATCATGCACCGTTCGAGGTCGTAGCGCATGAAGTGGTGGTCATCGGCTACCGTACTGGCGTGACTGTCGTGGAGACTGTGCTCGCTCTGGCGGTGATCCCAGCGGCCATCTACGGCCTGATCGTGCTCATCGCGATGTGGCCGAAGCTCACCCGCCCGCGTTATCGCGCGGGCCAGAAGTGGGACTTCGCTCCGGTGCTGTGGGTGGCCAACCCGGCGGGTGTGAACAACGCCGTTCCGGTGACGGACGTGGAATCCGGGGTCGCGCCGGAAGGCGAGCGGCCCAGCACTGCTCGGGGAGGTGCACGTGGCAACTGGTGAGATCGCGGGGCAGACCGCGGACACGCGGGAGCTCGGCGAAGGCGAGGCGCTGATGGCCACCGGTCGGCTGTCCATCGCTCGCCGCGTGGAGCCCGAGCGCCCGGCGCTGCCGTTCAGCCCGAACCAGCTCTCGCGGCTCGACGAGGCGCTGACCCTGTCCAGCCGCAGCACCGGCCTGGAGTTCGGGATCTACCTCGGCGACCTCGGCGAGGACACCCGCAAGCAGGCCGAGGAGCTGCACGCCAACCTCGGTTCGAGCGCGGCCGAGGGCGTGCTGATCGCCGTTTCGCCGGGGCAGAAGAAGTTCGAGATCGTCACCGGTGAAGAGGCGTACCGGCGGATCCCGGACCGCAGCTGCCAGCTGGCCGCGATGAGCATGGTGGCCTCCTTCAAGGAGGGCGAGCTGATCGACGGGCTGATCAGCGCGCTCCGCATGCTCTCGGACGCCGCGGGCAACTCCTACCAGGAGTCCCGAGCGCACCACTGACCTGTCCGCAGCTCTGCGGCCAACGGCCCGTTCGCCCCGGAAGACGAGGTGAACGGGCCGTTCGCTGCTGGTGGGCGTTCAGAGCAGGCCGAAGCTCTGGAAGTTCTGGAACATCTCGTAGGTCGACGAGGTGGTGCCGACCGCTCCGGAGCGGCGGGCTTGTTCGCCGTACTGCTGCTGGAGCTGCTGGCTGCTGAACACGATCACCGGGGTGTCCACGCCGAGGTCGCGGAGTTCCCGCAGCAGGGCGAGCCCGGCGTCGGGGCGCCACCTGCCGTTCTCCTTGCGCCCCATGTCCTCCACGATCAGCCGGTAGGGGCGCTGGGAGAGCTCGGCGAGCGCCGCGTCGGTGGTCGTCACCATCGTGACCCGCACCCCGTTGTCGCGGAGCTGCTCGGCCAGGATCGCGTGCGCCTGCGGTTTCTCGGCGACCCACAGCACGGCGAACGGTTCCGGGCCGACCGGTTCGTTGACCGGCGGCATCTCGACGTGGCTCTCGCCGTGGCCGTCGCCGTTGCCGGCGGGTTCGCCGTTGGTGGGCAGGTCGTCGTGTCCGGTGACGGGGAGGTCCAGCCCGTCGGGCAGCGCGGGGATAGGCGTGGGCGGCTTCGCGGGTTCCTGGGTGACCAGGCCGCGCTCGCGTTCGGCCAGCTCCCGGCTGAGGATGCTGAGCTGCCGCTGCAGGTCCTGGATCATCTCGTTCTGCTGGTCGTTGACCTGGTGCATGGTGAGCTTCTGGCCGCCGATCTCGAACTCCAGCTCGCGCTTCTCGGCGGTGCGCAGCACGCGCCCGATGGCGCGCCGGAACACGATGATCGCCGCCAGGGCCATCAGCGGCCACATCAGATCGGCGACCGCAGAGATCAGCTCGGGCATCGCCGTTCCCACCCCTCACACCGCGAATCACCGGCACCTGACTCAGTGCACCTGATTGATTACGATGCGTGTTCGGGCTGGGACTTGCAATGAACCCTCGCCCGGCCGGGTGGTCGTCGCCGCAAATTCAATGGAAATCGCACGTCCGATTTCC
>NZ_JBEOVY010000316.1:0-9285 GCF_040295745.1 Saccharopolyspora sp. NPDC002686 | reverse complement strand
TGCGGGTGCCCGACTTTATGTATGCCAATACACGGCAGTCGGGCCGTCCTCGCCAGGCGAACGCTGAGAACCCGCGGCGGTGCCAGCGCCGAGGGTGGGCTATTCGCCTGGCGGCGAATCCCAGCAAAAGATCGAGAACACGTCAGCGCTACTTCAGGTCGCGCAGGAGGCGTTTGAGGATCTTGCCGGAGGGGTTGCGCGGTAGTTCGGCGCGGAACTCGACCTGCCGGGGCCGTTTGTAGTTCGCCAAGCGGTCCCGGCAGTGCGTCATCACGTCCTCGGTGGACAGATCCGCGCTGCCGACGACGAACGCCTTGCCGACCTCGCCGAGGCGCTCGTCGGGCACTCCCACCACGGCCACGTCCACGACTCCGTCCAGCCTGGACAGCACCTGCTCGATCTCGGCCGGGTAGACGTTGAAACCACCGCAGATGTACATGTCCTTGAGCCGGTCGGTGATCGTCAGGTACCCGCGCTCGTCGAGGGTGCCGATGTCGCCGGTGCGCAGCCAGCCACCTCGGTCGAAGGCCTGCTCGGTCGCGGCTTCGTCGTCGAGGTAGCCCAGCATGACGTTGGGCCCGCGCACCTGGACCTCCCCCGCCTCACCCGCGGGCTGTACAGCACCGTCCTTGCCCGCGATCCGGACTTCGAGCTCGGACGTGGCGCGCCCGCAGGTGCTGGCCACCGTCTCGTCGTCGTCATCGGGCCGGCACATCGTCACCACGACGGCTTCGGTCAGCCCGTAGGCGGTGAGCACGGCGTCGAAGGTCAGCTCCCGCTGCATCCGCTCGACCAGCACGACCGGGACGGTTGCCGCGCCGGTCACCGCCAGGCGCAGGCTGGACAGGTCGTAGCGATCCCGGTCGGGGTGTTCGAGCATCGACTGGTAGATGGTCGGCGGGCCGGGCAGCACCGTGATCCGGTCGGCTTCGACCCGGCGGAGCACTTCGGCGACGTCGAAGGTCAGTTGCGGCAGCACGGCGACACCGCGCAGCAGGCAAGGCAGGAGCCCCGCCTTGTAGCCGAAGCTGTGGAAGAACGGGTTGATCACCAGGTAGCGGTCTTCGCCGGTCAGCTCGCTGTTGGCCGCCCAGGACCGGGCGACGCCGAGCGCCTGGCGGTGGGCGCTCATCGCACCCTTGCTCCGACCCGTCGTGCCCGAGGTGGACAGGATGTCGCTGACGTCGTCGGGCGCGACCGCCGCCGCCACCTCGTCGGCCTGCGATTCCGGGACCGCTGCTGCCAGCGCGTCCAGGTCGTCCCAGCGGCGGGTGCCCTCGACCGGCTCCAACTCGCCCTCGACCGGGACGCGGATGATGGTGCGCAGCTGGTCGAGCGCTGCGCTGTCGACGTCGCGGATCTGGGCCAGCCGGTCGACGCCCAGGAACTCCCCGGCGATCACCAGTGCTCGAGCGCGCGAACGCCGGATCACGTCGAGGCTCTCGGAGCCGGTGAACCGCGTGTTGATCGGCACCAGCGTCGCCCCCGCGTACAGCGCGCCGAGCGCGGCCAGCACCCAGTGGTGGGTGTTCGGCGAGCACAGCGCGACCCGATCGCCGGGCCGGATGCCTTCGGCGATCAGGGCGCGCGCCACGGTCCGCACCCGGTCCAGCAGCTGCGCGAAGTTCAGCCGAACCGGGCCGTCCAGCAGCGCATCCGAATCCGGAAAGCGTTGCGCGGCAAGGGCGACTGCGGCGGGGACGGTGAGCGGCTCGCTCCCGGACACGGAACCACCTCCAAGCAAGTGCTTGGTAAGCTAACTCCCCGAGCGCTTGCTTGGCCAGCCGCGTGGGCCGATTGCCCGAATCGGCCTACTGGCCGATCGGCACGAAGTCGGACCAGGGGGTCTCGCTGAGCTTGGCCTTGCCGTCCCAGAGCTCGACCTTGAAGTGCACCCGGCCGCTCTCCTTCATGTCGAAGTTGCAGTCGACCGGATCACCCATGGAGTTGAGGTCCTTGCACACCGCCACCCGGCCGTAGTCGGTCTCGGCGACCGTCTGGATCCACTTGCCGTCCTTGTTGGTGTCGTGCGCGAACAGGTGGTCACCGATCGCCTCGAAGCAACCGGAGCCGCGCTCCTCCCCCTCGTAGGTGAGGGTCTGGCACCACTTGGTCTGCACCGGTGTCGCCGGTGCGGTCTCCGAGTCCGCACCCGCCTCGGTCGCCTCCGCCGGCTCCTCCCCCGCACTGGTCGGCGCGACCGAATCGAGCGGCTCGTCCGCCGTCGGCGGTGTCTCCGCCGGGATCGCCTGGCCCGATTCGGTCCGCATCGCGCTGGCGACGGCGATCGACCCGGCGAGCACCGCGAGCACACCGACGCCTGCGGCCACGTACGGCCAGCGCGCACGGCGGCGCGGCGGCGCTGCGGCCACCGGTGCGTACTCGCTCGGAACGGCGGTGACGCTGGTCAGCGCCTGGCTGGCGGCCCTGGCCAGCTGACCAGCGCTGTCGTAGCGGTCGGCCGGGTTCTTCGCCATGCCGCGGGCGACGATGTGGTCGAACTCCCGCGGCAGGTCGCCGCGGGCGGCCGAGGGCAGCGGCGGCTGGTGGTTGAGGTGCGCGTTGATCAGCGAAGCCGCCGTATCGCCCGCGAAGGGCTTCGCCCCGGTCAGGCACTGGTAGAGCACGCAGGCCAGCGAGTACACGTCGGCCCGGTGGTCCACCGGACCGTCCTCGAAGCGCTCCGGCGCCATGTAGGCCAGGGTGCCGACGGCGTAGCCGGTGGAGGTCAGGTTCCCCGAGGCCCGCAGCGACGCGGCGATGCCGAAGTCGACCAGGTAGGCGAAGCCGTTCTCGGCGACCAGGATGTTGGACGGCTTGACGTCGCGGTGCACCAGGCCTTCGGCGTGCGCGGCGTCCAGCGCCTGCGCGACCTGTTCCAGGATGGCCACCGCGTCCGCCGGGCGCATCGGGCCGTTCGCTCCCAGCAGCGAACCGACGTCGCCGCCCTCGACCAGCCGCATGTCCAGGTAGAGCCGGCCGTCGATCTCGCCGTAGGCGTGGATCGGGATGACGTGCGGCTCCCGCAACCGGCCGGCCGCGTGCGCCTCCCGCTTGAACCGGTCGCGGAACTCGTCGTCCGCGGCCAGGTTCGCGGCGAGCAGCTTGAGGGCGACCACGCGGTCGTGGCGGGTGTCGTAGGCGCGCAAGATCTCACCCATGCCGCCTCTCGCGATCAATCCCTCCACGCGGTACGGGCCGAACTGCCACTTCACGGTGCGCAACTCCTCAAACCGACTTCCGGTCATCCTATTGGGTGACGCGCAGCAAAGCACACGACCCGACCCGACCCGTCTACCAGCGATTGTCCCGACATGCGAGCACCGACGGTCAACATTGCGCTACGAATGCGACCCACCTGCTGCGTCCGCGGCACCCGGCCTGCTAGAAGAAGTGGATCATGATCTGACGCCCCCGGCAGCGGAAAGGACCGGTCCCCGATGTCGACCGACCCGACGGACGAACGCAAGATCGAGCGCGGCGAGGAGCTGGGCGGCTGCCCGGTGAGCCGCGGCAGCGACGGGGTCTGGCTGGTCCGGGGCCACGCCGCCGCGCGCGCCGCGTTGCGCAGCACCGACACCGTCCAGGCCGGGCTCGGCGTGGAGACCGTCGAGAAGATGCCGGCCAAGATCCGGCGCCCGGTGCTCTACCGGGACGGCCCCGAGCACCGCGAGCACCGCCGGCAGACCGCCAAGTACTTCACGCCGCGGCGGGTGGACGAGGCCTACCGGGGCCTCATGGAGCGGGTCGCCGACGAGCAGCTGGCCAAGCTCCGCCACGAAGGCCACGCGCGGCTGTCGGAGCTGAGCTTCAACCTCGCCATCGACGTGGCGTGCGCGGTGATCGGGCTGACCGAGAGCCGCCCCGGCCTGGCGCAGCGGTTGGAGCGGTTCTTCCCCGAGGAGTTCGGCGAACCGGGTTTCACCAGCCTCAACGGCCTGTACTGGGTGTGGCGGCAGGCCAGGAACTGGTCGGGCATCTTCTTCAACGACGTGCGCCCGGCCGTGCGGGCCCGACGCGCGCAGCGCCGCGACGACCTGATCTCGCACCTGCTCGACGAGGGCTGCTCGTCTGCCGAGATCCTCGGCGAGTGCATCACCTTCGCCGCGGCGGGCATGGTCACCACCAGGGAATTCGTCAACCTGGCGGCCTGGCACCTGTTCACCAACGACGCGCTCCGCGACCGCTACCGCGCTGCCGAGGAGACCGAGCGGATCGCGATCCTGCACGAGCTGCTGCGCCTGGAACCGGTGGTCGGACACCTCAAGCGCCGCACCACCGCACCCGTCGAGCTGCCCGCCGAAGACGGCGAGACCGTCACCGTCCCGGCCGGGGACGTGATCGACGTCCAGGTCAGCGCGACCAACACCGATCAGCGCGCGGTCGGCGACGAGCCCCTCGCGGTGTGCCCGGCCCGCCCGCTCACCGACGCCGCACCCCCGGGGATGTCCTTCGGCGACGGCGCGCACAAGTGCCCGGGCGCGAACGTCGCGATCCTGGAATCCGACATCTTCCTCACCAAGCTCTTCGCCCTGCCGGGAGTCGCGCTGCGCACACCACCGCGCGTCTCCTTCAACGACGCGATCGGCGGCTACGAACTCCGCGACATGGTCGTCGAGCTCCAGTGATCACCGCGACGAAGGGGCGCCTTCCACCCGGTTTCGCGGGCGGAAGGCGCCCTTTCTCGGAGGCTTGGCGCTGACCTTGGAAAACGCTGGTCACGGGAGGTGTGGCCAGCGGTTTGGTCGAGCACAGCACAGACACTCGCTGTTGATCTGCTGTTGGTACGTGGCGTGACGGTTTCGAGCCCACGTTTGCCCCACGCCGTTGATCAAGGTTCCCCACGCGGTAGGGCGCGCAGCGTACCCGCGTCAAGCCAGCATCATTGCCGCCTGCTCGGCGCGGCCCCTGGCCATGCCTTGCGGGGACTTCTGGCCCTACATGGTGGGTCGTCTGTGCCGAGTAGCGTTGGTATGCAGGGTTTCTAGGCGTACCCACCGTTCATGGCGGAACGAAGTAGCGGGGGGACACGATGGCTGTGTCAGATGCGCTTGCAACCATGTCAGCCAAAGCCAAGGAGGTTGAGGACAAGGTTCATGCTGCGACAGAGGTCCAACGCGCGAAATTGGAAGAAGATGCCGCCCAGGCCCGAACCGCAGCCCAGGAACGCAGTCAAGAAATCCGCGAGCGGATCGAGAAGACCAAGTCCGACGCCGCTGCCAGGTGGCGAGATCTCCAAGAATCGTGGGACAGGCACGTTCAGCAGATCCAGGCCAGTGTCGAGAAAAAGCGCCACGAGCTGGATGTGAAGCAGGCCTCGAAGCACGCCGAGGTGGCAGAGGCTGATGCCGAGTTCGCGGTTGCCCACGCCATGGCCGCAATCGAGGAGGCGGAGTACGCGGCGCTCGAAGCACTTCTCGCTCGCAACGCTGCAAACGAGCTCCGAACGAGCCGTTGATACGGGACTTGCCGCGCCTGATATATCCGGCGGAGCCACTGGCGAACTCCTACAAGCGAATCCTCTGCTGTGGCCCTCGGACCGCTGCCGACCAGCCGCAGAGTCTGGGTCGCCGTCGTAGAGCCTCACCAGCTCCCGCACAGCCTTGCGCGCGGCGGCAAGCGCCGCGTCTTCGCCCGGGTGCGATCCGGCCCGTTCCTCGCAACGGGTGATCGGGTGCCGGAACCGGGCGGAGCAGTTCCCGCTCGGAAGCTGCTCGGCCCATACCTTGGTCATGTCGCTGAACCCTTCGTTCATGGTTCAGCGACATGCACGACCGAGAGGAAAGCCAGCTCGCGTGGGGCGGCCGCGTCAAGCACGGAAACGATCTTGTGGGCCGCTTCGTGGGGAACCTATGGTGCACCAACCAACATCCGTGCAGGTCACGACCAACCCCAGCGCGAGACGCCGAAAGGCGCCCTTCGGTTCGTTCAGGTGGCGGGCAGGATCCGGCCGGTGACCTCGCCGAAGCCGATGCGGGTGCCGCCGGCCCCGGGGGCGGTGGCGGTGATCGCGACTTCGTCGCCGTCCTCGAGGAACGTGCGCTCCTCACCGCCGATGCTCAGCGGTTCCTTGCCACCCCAGGTGAGTTCGATGAACGCACCCCGCTGGTCCTTCTCCGGACCGGAGATGGTGCCCGAGGCGTAGAGGTCGCCGGTGCGGCTGGTGGCTCCGTTTACCGTCATGTGGGCCAGCATCTGGGCCGGCGACCAGTACATCTCGCGGTAGGGCGGGCGGGAGACCTCGTGGCCGTTCCAGGACACCGCGAGTTCGACGTCCAGGCCCCACGGTTCGGATTCCTTGAGGTACTGCAGCGGTTCCGGGCTCTGCGGCGGGGTTTCCACCCGCGCTTCCTCCAGCGCGAGCAGCGGGACCACCCACGGCGAGATCGAGGTGGCGAAGCTCTTGCCGAGGAACGGACCCAGCGGCACGTACTCCCACGCCTGGATGTCCCTGGCCGACCAGTCGTTGACCAGCACCGCGCCGAACACCCGGGTGCCGAACTCGTCCACCGGCACCGAGGTGCCCAGGTCGCTGCCGGTGCCGACGATGAACCCGAGCTCCGCCTCGATGTCCAGGCGGCGGCACGGGCCGAACGTCGGGGCGTCCTCGCTCGGCGCCTTGCGCTGCCCGCTGGGGCGGACGATGTCCGTGCCCGACACCACGACCGTTCCACCACGCCCGTGGTAAGCGACCGGGAGGTGCTTCCAGTTCGGCATCAGCGGTTCGGAATCCGGGCGGAACAGCCGCCCGAGGTTGGACGCGTGGTGCTCGGAGGCGTAGAAGTCGACGTAGTCGGCGACCTCGATCGGTAGGTGCATGCGCACCTCGGCCACCGGGTGCACCACCTCGTCCGGCACCTCGCCCGAGACCAGCTCGGTGATCTGCCGGCGGACCTGCACCCAGCGGTCGCGGCCCTGGGCCATGAACGCGTTCAGCGCCGGCTGCGCGAAGACCTCGTCGCCCAGCGCCGCCGCCAGGTCGACGACGGAATCGCCGACGCGGACGCCGACGCGCGGTTCGGTCCCGGGCGTGGAGAAGACGCCGTAGGGCAGGTTGGTGAGCCCGAACAGCGAGCCGTCCGGAATGTCGATCACGAGTGGGTTCCTCCTCCGCTGAGCACCTCGGCCGGGACCAGGCCGAGGTCGACCAGTTCTGCCAGGGGTTCGCCGATGCTGCAGGTGCCGAACGACAGGAAGCGGTCGCGTGCCGCCACGACCCGCACCCGGTCCAGCTCCGCCACCCGCTTGGCGATCTTCTGCGCGTCCCGCTCGGCGAGCACGTCGGCGATCTCCGCCTCGTCGGCGAAGTCCACCGCCGCGTCCGTGGCCAGCAGCAGGTTCAGGTAGCCGTGCTGCTCGAAACCCGTTGCCGGGTCGGTGTTGCGAATCGCGTGGTGTAACCCCGCGGTGGCCTTGAACGGCACTCCGGCTTCGACCACCGCGCGGATCGCGGCGGCCAGCTCGGCGTCGTCGGGGTACAGCTCGGCTTTGACGCCGCCGGTGCGGAACTTCGCCCGGTACCGGGTCGAAGCGCAGGTCGCGATGACTTCCGGGCGGCGCTCGTCGCGCGGAACCTCCACGAACACCGCCACGTCCTCGTCGACACCCACCGCGTCGAGAGCCGCGAAGAACTCCTCCGGTTCCCGCCCGGCCGGAACCGCGACCTCCAGCGCACGCAGGCGGACCGGCAGGGATTCCACCGCCGCGAGCACGGCCGGCAGCTGCGCCGGGCCTTCCGGGGCGGTGACGGAGAGTTCGAGCTGCTGGTCGGGACCGATCAGCCCGGGGAGCTCGTCGAGCGCTGGCGCGGCCAGCACGAGCGGGCCGACCAGCGCCGCGTACGGCGACCGGGTGTGCCGCAAGTGCGCGGCGACGGCGTCGGGCAGCGGCGCGAGACCGGGCGGGAAGACCGCCGCGTCGTCGCACAGCCCCTTGGCGAAGTCCGGGATGCTCACTGCTCCGGCCCCCGCCCCGCCCAGGTCCAGGCGTAACCGGGGTCTTCAGCGGCCCGGCCGCCCTCGCCGAGCTCCAGCGGGCGGAAGGTGTCGACCATGACCGCCAGCTCGTCGAAGTACTCCACGCCGATGCTGGCCTCGGTGGCACCCGGCTGCGGTCCGTGCGAGTGCCCTCCGGGGTGCAGCGAGATCGAGCCCTGGCCGATGCCGGAACCCTTGCGCGCCTCGTAGTTCCCGCCGCAGTAGAACATCACCTCGTCGGAGTCCACGTTGGAGTGGTAGTAGGGCACCGGGATGGACAGCGGGTGGTAGTCCACCTTGCGCGGCACGAAGTTGCACACCACGAAGTTGTTGCCCTCGAACACCTGGTGCACCGGCGGCGGCTGGTGCACGCGGCCGGTGATCGGCTCGAAGTCGGCGACGTTGAACGTGTGCGGGTACAGGCAGCCGTCCCAGCCGACCACGTCGAAGGGGTGCTCCGGGTAGACGAACCGGGTGCCCACGATGCCCCGGCTGCCGCGGTGCTTGACCAGCACCTCCACGTCGGTGCCCTCGGACAGCAGCGGTTCGGCCGGACCGTGCAGGTCCCGCTCGCAGTACGGCGAGTGCTCCAGCAGCTGGCCGAACTTCGACAGGTAGCGGCGCGGCGGGGTGATGTGCGAGTTCGCCTCGATGCAGTACGCGCGCACCGGCTCGTCGCCCTTCGGCACCCAGCGGTGGGTGGTCGCGCGCGGCAGGAGCACGTAGTCGCCCTGCCGGAACGGCAGCGCGCCGAACACCGTTTCGACCACGCCTGCACCGGACTCGACGTAGACGCACTCGTCGCCGATCCCGTTGCGGTACAGCGGGGAGGTCTCACCGGCGACGACGTAGGAGATCCGGACGTCGGCGTTGCCCAGGACCAGCCGCCGGCCGGTGACCACGTCGTGGCGCTTCCACTCCTGGCCGCCGAACAGCTCGTGCAGCTTCAGGTGCCGCGGGCGCAGCGGGTGGTTCGGCTCGGTCTCCAGGTCCGGCAGCTCCCAGACGGTGGAGTCCACCAGCGCCGAGGGCAGGTTGCGGTGGTACAGCAGCGAGGAGTCGCTGGAGAAGCCCTCCTCCCCCATCAGCTCCTCGTAGTACAGACCGCCGTCGGACCTGCGGTGCTGGGTGTGCCGTTTCGGCGGAACATCGCCGACCTGCCGGTAGTACGCCATCGACCTCGCCTCCTCGCAGCGGCCCAGGGCTCCAACGCCCCGACGCAATTGGTCAATGTATTAACTATCTCGACGCCCCGCAACAGCCCACCGACCCACGAGCCACGCAAGTTCAATGGAAATCGGACGTCTGA